>JANXLS010001125.1 GCA_025355035.1 Planctomycetota bacterium
CCTATTGTCTCGCGACAATGTACAGCGAGCGAAGCGAGCCGTACTCGCTCGCGGGGGTGAGGGGAGAGCGTGCGACTGAGGGGAGAGCACGCGAATAAGGTGAGAGCGCGCGACTCTAGCTGTGCTCTCACGACTCCAAAAAAACGCCGTTCAGCATTTTCTACAAATCGATCGACATGCCTTCATACGCCGCCGCAACGTCCACGCCTTCCGCGTGACCTTCGCGGCGCGCTTCGTTTTCAATCCGGGCGACGCCCCAATCGTCCCGCATCGGATCGTGATGCGTGATCAAAAGGCGTTTGACATTCGCAGCCTTCGCTTCGCGGATTCCATGGTTCAACGTCGAGTGCCCCCATCCGCGCTTGGATGGACAATTCACACCTTCGTACTCATCCAACGTGTACTGGCCATCGTAAAACAAAATGTCGGCATTGTGCGCCAGGCGCTGAATCGTCGGACACGCATGTTCAAAAGGCTCCGTGTCCGTTGCAAAAACAAATGCTCTGCCTACGCCAGCGCTATGTTCTTCCACGCGATACCCAAAGCATCCGCCCGGATGATTCAGCGCGCCCGACGTCACATAAATCGTGCTCTGCGTCCCAACGAGTTCCAAGCGCTGCCCGACGTCCAGATCGGTGATGTTCAACTGCGCCGGCATGTGATGGAGTTCCACCGGAAAATTGTAGTGCTGCTGCTGATTGCGAAGCGCTTCTTCCAGCAGCGACGCCCCCTGCCGTTCGCACAGCTTCGGGCCATACATGTCAAAGCTGTTGCCCTTTACATATCCCGGCCGGAAAAACGGAAAGCCCTGAATGTGATCCCAATGCAGGTGGCTGAACAGAATCGTTCCGTGTATTGGCTCCGAATTGTCGAGCGCCACGCCCAGCGACCGCATGCCCGATCCGCCATCCAGTATCAACAGTATCCCCGGAGCGTGGATTGACACACACGTCGTGTTCCCGCCATAACGGCTAGTCGAGAAGTTCGGAGTGCTGGGCGTCGGGATGCTTCCGCGAAC
>JANXLS010001133.1 GCA_025355035.1 Planctomycetota bacterium
CGGGCGATTTCCGCCAGGTTGTTGTTGCGGATTTGCCGGGATTGATTGAAGGCGCTCATGAAGGCGCGGGGTTGGGCGACGAATTTTTGAAGCACGTCGAACGCACGAGCTATCTTGTCCACGTCATCGATTCCGTGCCGCCGGATGGTTCAGATCCGGTGGATAATTATCGCATGATCGAAAACGAATTGAAACAATACTCGACGGCATTATATGAACGTCCGCGCTTGATTGTGGCGAACAAAATGGACGTGGAAGGCGCGGCTGAAAACGCGGCGCATCTGCGGAAGGAATTGAGGCAGCCGGTGCTCGAAATTTCCGCGGCGACCGGGCAGGGAATCAAAGAGTTCATCAAGATTTTGATGGACGACGTGACGGCTCGAAAGAGTGCTGCGCCGAAGGTCGTTCTTCCCGGACCGAATCGTCCCGTTGAAGCACCGAAACCGACCGGGCCGAAACCGCTGTCGGGCGGACGACCCGCACGCGCGCGGATTGAAACACCGAAAACGAATCAGCCGACGCGCAAGATGATGGCGTTGAATAAGAAGCGCAAGAAAAAATAACCGTTACCTCTTCTTCGGCGTCTCGGGGACCTCTTTGTTTTTGTCGAAATCGCTCAGGCGTTCAGCTTCTTTGGGGTCGAGCATCGTGCCGAGGTTCGTGACAACCTCGGCATTTTTTTCGCGCGCTTTTTGGCGCTGCGTTCGCAGCCAGCTCATGAACTCTTTGCGCGCTGCATCGAGTTCCTCATTCGATGCGGTTTTGTCGTTGGCTTTTTCCTTTCGTGCGAGGAAATCCGCGCGCAATTGCGCTTCGAAATTGAACGGCGTCATCCACTGTTCGTGGCTGTAGTCTAAGACTTTTTTGGATGCAGATCGCCGTGCTTCGGGAAGGATTGCGATGATTTTCGCTTCAGTTTCAGCGCGCAACGTTTTCATTTCCGCTTCGATCTTTGCGAGGCGCTGCGCCGTTTCAATTTCGTAGGCTTTGACCAGCGCGACAATCGCGGCTTTTTGTTCGGGTGTCGTTTCGATCACGTCGGCGATGTTGGCGAGAATTCCGGCGTTTTGAATATCGCCCGGCCGCGGGAGCGTTCGGAGTTTTTCGACGGCGATCAAAAATTCTGTTGAACGTTCTTCGGAAATAAGCGGCGATGGCATCGCGGGTTTTTGAGCGTCCTGACCGGCGATGAGATTGGCGGAAACAAGGATCAGGGCGAATGCAAGTCTGCGATGCAGCATATCGATCTCCAAATTCGAACGAATGAATCACAATCTTATCATATGATTTTTGAGCGCGAAATAAAGCGATTGTGCGGTTGGATTCTTTCGGGCGCTTAGAACTGATTTACGTTAACCGCTCACCCCGCGAGCGGATAGGGAACGCGTCGCGCGATATTTGGTGATGGTGATTATTTAAGACGTCGAATAAAGGTCGCGATTTCGGCGTTGACGTGTTCGGCGTGCGTGAAGAAGACGCCGTGGCCCGCGCCTATGACCGAGACGAAACGCGCGCCGGGAATGGCCTGCGCCAATTCGACGCCAGCTGCGTGAGGCAGCACCCAATCGTCGGTGCCGTGAACGACGAGCGTTGGGATATCGAGATTGCGGGCGTCCGGGATTTGGTTTTGGCGCGTGAGCGCCATGATCGCGCGATGGTAATATCCGCGCGAACGGTGCATGGTTTCGGCGACCATCCAGCGAACTTCCGAACCTTTGAAACCGCAGATGGTGTCGAAGCGGCTGGCGATGTTGCGTCCCAAGCGGCGCACGGCGTCGATAGGCAAAAGACTCGCGAGCGGCGCGAACAACCGTTGATAGAGAGGAAGATGAGCGGCGTTTGCGAACGAGCCCATCACGACCAGAGCTCGCGGTTTGAGACGACCGCGCAGGCACACGTTCAACGCGACGGCCCCGCCCATCGAACTTCCGGCGATGATGAAACCCCCGGGACGTTGCTCAAGTTTTTTCGCGATAATGTATTCTTCGACATGGCGCGCGAAATGGCCGAGGCCTTGTTCCCCGTCGATCGGTTTGTTCATCGCTTGCGGAAGGTGCAGATCGGCGATGGCTCCGATCGGCCACTGCTTGATGTAGCCGCGGCAATCCATGCCGAGGCCCGGGATTAAGACCATCGCGGGCGCGTCGGGATCGGACGTGCGGTAGTCGCTTTTGGCCGGGCGAAGCACTTCGACGGGTTCGAGGCCGGGAGCTTCGAATGTTTCGATTTCGAGGTGGGCGTCGTCGGCCAGCGGCAGTGGCGGAAGCCAGGACGTGG
>JANXLS010001163.1 GCA_025355035.1 Planctomycetota bacterium
AAAAGCTCGTCCAAATCTCCGGACGCGGCACCGGTCTCGGCCAGCCGCTGCTCTATGGCACAACCGATTATTTTCTCGAAAACTTCGGTTTAAAAAACGTGACGGAACTTCCCAAACCCGGCGAATTCAAGAACGCGTAGAACGGCGCCAAGTGAGCCGCCGCTCCGAAACATCAAACCGGGTCCAGCAATTTTTCGGACGCGGTTCTAGGCAAGTCTCCATCCATTATTTTCTTGATTACGCCTTGGACGTCGTGAACCAAACAACAGCTGGCGACCGCAGCAACGACGTGCGGCCATTCGTTTTCGCCGTACCACAAATCCGGCGGCGGATTTTTCAGCAGCGAATGTTTGATCAGGTCTTCGAGAAAATCGACGGAACCGATCACTTCTTTTAATTGATCGTGTAATTCCGGTTCGAGCTCTTCGAGTTCCGTCTCGGTCATGTGTCCGTCGGTTGAGTGGTGTTCTAAAAAAATGTTGGCTTCGCGATAGACCATCGTCAGCCATTGTTTGCGTTCCATACGATTCGATCTGTCCGGGTTTTGGCGATGGATTCGGGGCGAAAGTGCCTTGAACCTTGAAGCCGGTATTTAAAACGATAGAGTATGATTTTCCGAGCGAAAACAAAAGTCAAGAAACGGAGATTCGCACCATGGCTGTCGCGCAATTGGATTTGAAAAGCATCTGGTCCGGCGGGCAAACGTATGCTGAATGGATGGCCGCCGTCAAGAACCCGCATATGCGCGCCGAGATGGATCGCTTTGAAAAAGAAATCGAAATCCCCGAACCCGTCGTCCAGAAAATCAAGTCGCTCAAGCGCGCGGTAAACGTGATCGCGATCATCGAAGATTGGTGCGGGGACGTGCGACGCAACGCTCCGGTTCTCGCCAAACTCTGCGCGCTCAATCCGGAAAAACTGAAGCTGAAATGCGTCGATAAAGAAACGAAGCCCGATCTGATGGTCCGATATATGACCAACGCTGCCGAAGCGATTCCGATCTTTGTATTCTTCACCGACACGTTCGTGGAAATCGGCAATTGGGGTCCTCGCCCGAACGAATGCAAACGGTTGATCGCGCGGGGCAAAGCGGCGGGACGGATCGACGACGCGCGCGAAAAAATCCACGATTTCTATGCGAACGACAAGCATCAATCGGCGATCGCTGAACTGTGTGCGCTCATCGACATCGCCACTGCTGAAGCCGTCTAAAAGCAGCGTCGAAATCCGTTCCACTTTCTTGTCAACAATTTGATTTGGAGTCGAACCGATTCGGCTCGACGAAAAAGGTTCCGCATGGCGTCGAATTCAGAAAAGCCCAGTCGCTCCAATCTCTCGCATCTCTTCACCGCGCTGCTGCCTTATGCGGCGCTAATCCTCATCTTCGCCGGCATGGGGATTCGCGACCTCGTTCGCGCGTCGCATGTGGATGCCAACGGTGTCCACGACACTCCAGCGATTTTTTGCACACAATCCAACTTGAGTTCACTGGCCCGAGAGTGCGCTCCGATCATCGTCGCGGCAGCGGGGATGACGCTCGTCATTTTGACCGGCGGCATTGATCTCTCTGCAGGAAGCATCATCGGCGTCGCCAGTTCCGTTTCGTGTCTCGGCGCGAATTATTTTCAAAGCCCTCTGCTTGGAATGATGTGCGGCACGTTGGCGGGAATGTTCTGCGGATTGATGAATGGGACGCTTGTGATTGGGCTCCGGGTCCAATCGTTCATCGTAACGTTGGGGATGTTGATGAGTTTGCGCGGAGTCGCTCGCCTGCTCAACAACAACGCTTCTGTCTATATTGGCGACGGTGTCACCGAACGCAAAGCAGCGTCTGCGCTTCTGGTTTCGTTTAAACAACTTTCCGGGAATATACCGGGGATTAATCTACCGTGGTTTATTCTTGTCGCGATTGCCGCCGTAGTCGTCTTGGGTGTCGTCTTGAATTACACGCGCCTGGGTCGGCGTTTTTATGCTGTCGGCAGCAATGAAGAAGCTGCGCGATTGTCGGGCGTTCGAGTGGGCCGCACGAAACTCGCGGCCTATACCCTTGCAGGGCTCACAGCGGGAATCGCAGGGGTGATGAACGCCACACGTCTGGGTGGATCGACCGCGCAGACGGGCGAAAAAACGGAGCTGACGATTATCGCGGCCGTCGTCATCGGCGGCACGTCATTGATGGGCGGGCAGGGGACGATCACCGGTTGCGTCCTCGGAACCCTTCTGATGCAGGCGCTCAGCAGCGCGTGTACGTCGCTTCAAATCAACGACGCGTATCAGATGGTGATCATCGGCATATTCCTCGTCGGCGCCGCGGCAGTCGATAGCTGGCGCCGTCGAAAAGCGGGGTAGGGATCAACGTAATAGGGCTACTTCAGCCACCAATCCCGGCCCAAATCCCAACATCACGCACGGCTTGGGTGCGTTCAATTTGCGCAGCTTATCGAGAATGAAAACAACCGTTGGCGACGACATGTTGCCGTGTTCCGCCAGAATTTCCCACGAAGGCGCGAGCGCTTCGTCGCTTAATTTTAATGTTTCCGCAACCGCGCTCAAGATGCGCGGCCCTCCGGGATGAATCGCCCATGACGCGATGTCATTGAGTGCCAGGCCTTGAGCGTTCAACCAACGCGAGAGCCACGGTCGCAGATGAGCGCCGATCAGGTCCGGTACACGCGCTGACAACG
>JANXLS010001188.1 GCA_025355035.1 Planctomycetota bacterium
CACTCCGTACTCTCAATACGTTCGGTGAAGTTAGCGTGTACAAAAAAGAGCTTGTCAAGACGACTCCACATACACTTGGCAACGAGGCCGCAGCGCTTATCGCCATTCGAACTGGCGGCAAGGATCAACACGATGTGAAGAGTTCGCTTTCGCGCCAAGGCGGGCTGACCGGACAGTTTGAGCCGGGATTTATCAGCGTTCCGGAAGCGCTTGTGGGCGCATGGAGTTTTGTACGCGGCGATAAAAAGACAGCCGCAGAGCTACTCTTCCCACGGATCGACACGATGGCGGACGATCGGTGGCTCGTCATGGCCGTTCGTGATCTAATCGGCAATCATTACCATCAAGAGATGCTGAATATTTTTTCGCACGAACGCGATTATGGCCGGGTGTTGGAATTGGCGACGCATCTTTCAAAGCCGGTGTTCAAGGATTTCAACTATCAATCCCGAGCGAAGGAAATCGCCGAGCAGTTGGCGAAGCGATCCGACGACTTCAAAACGTTCGTTCTGCCAGAACCCGGCGCGTGGGAAACGCAAACTAAAACGATCGATCGCCCGGGGCAAATCAAGTTTTTCGCGGAACATTTACGGTTGTTGAACTGCATTCAAATGGGCCAACCGGGAGGCGTCAGTTATAGTGATCCACAATCATCCAAACCCCGTCACGATCAGAAAACGACTGATTCAAAGGCTGTTATCAATCCGTATGTTGAGCTGAAAAAAATGAAGTTGAACATCGCCGATTTACCCGCTTTGGTCCCCTATTTGGCAGATGAAAACTACATGCCGACGTTCAGTTATTGGCGCGATTTTCATCCGGCGCGCACTCTGCATCAAGTCAATTGGGTCGTCGCCGAATTGATCAATGATGCGGCGAAACGCGATCTGGCTGATCTGAGAAAATACGCTGAGGAAGACGCCGATGGAAAAAAACAATACATTGAACATATCCTCGAGTTCTGCAAACAGAACGCGGGAAAAACGCGGGAGCAATTGTTGCTTGAAATTGTCGGCCAATCAAAACTGTGGCGCGAAGTGGGCTCGGCAGCATCGGAAGCGGCGCATCTGCATTTGCCCGGCGCGCTTCCCGCGCTTATCAAACGCGCGACGGATTTCACAGACAACCAAGGCGACATCGCGGAGTTGAGTTTCAACATGAAAGACCCCGAAGCTGTGGATGCGGCCCGGAGTTGGATAAAGCAAACCGGCGGCAAGAATAATGACTCCGTTCGTTTCTGGTCCGCATTGATTCTCCTGCGCGACGGTGACAAAGCGCATTTGGAAGGATTGGCAGAACTGCGCCCCCTCCTCGAAAAAGATGACGGCTCGAGTTTGTATCCGCAGGCGATTGAATCGCTGCTCGCAACGAAGAACGACGAGGCCGCGGCACTTGCGAGCGGCATTCTGAAAAAGCCGCGTTTCGATTTGGGCTGGAGCAATACGCCGATTCTTCATCGACTGCTGCTCGCCGGTCGCGATGAAGCGTTGATTTATCTGACCGAGCGGCTCGACAGCACAAAATCAAGTGGCACGAGCAGCGGCACGTGGAAGGGCACGGATGTTCAGCGGAAAATCGTGGAAGGCGACAATGTAGCCGGTGCCATCGAACGATTGCGCTCAGACAAATACAGTTACCCATCATTGGCTCCAGACGATGAACGAACCGCTGCGCGAAAAGCGCTGAAGATCTGGCTGCAGGACCAATTCGTGCTGCTCAAAGCCGGCAAGAAATCGCAGATCAAGGAACAGGCGGAGCCGATTCGCGTCAGCCGTTGGCAAATCGACGCGCCGTAGTTTTTAAACGCGCCCCAGGGGCTTTCTGGGAAACTCCGTCGTCATGCGGCGCTTCATTTATTTCTCCACAGCCTTCGCGCCGTCGCCGGGCTTGTACGGAACGGACATGTCCGGCGGCGAAACGCCCAACATGGCGGCGATTGACTCCATCATCTTCGCTGAAATTTTCGCAACATCTTCCTTCGATGCATTTTTCGGAACAGTGAACGGTTCGCCGTAGATCGCTGTTATTTTTTTAAAGCTCGGGAATTTGGCGTAGCGCGGGAAGGCGTCCCAATTGCCTTTCAGCGCGACCGGAATCACCATCGCTCCGGAGCGCTGAGCGAGGAACATCGCGCCACCCTGGGGCGGATACAATTTCTTTTCGTAAGCGACTTGACCCTCTGGGAAAATGCCCATGCAGACGCCTTTTTCAAGCGACGCGACCCCCGTCTTCAACGCTTGCAGATTCTTTTTTTCGTCAATCGGAATGGCGCTCAGCCAGCGAAAAATCGGGTGCGCGACCGACGTGTAATACGACGAATACATCATGTATTGGACCATGCGCGGGCAACCGGCTCCGAGCAAAATCGGATCCAGAAAACTGCCGTGATTGGCGACCAGTATGACCGCCCCTTCTTTCGGGACTTTGTCCGCTCCAACCGTGCTGTAGCGGAAGAAGATTTTGATCAGAATCAGCGATGTGATACTGCAGAGTGAGAACTGAAGTTTCATCCGCCAATTGGGTGCCGGGATGTCCGTGTCGCGTTTCCAAATATCCGCGTCAACGAGCCACGCAAAGATGAAGACGAACGGGATCATCCACAAAATAATCGTCGGTAGCACCGCGATGATCTCGCCTTTTTGCGCGGGCGAAAGTTGTTCGCTCAGAAAGTACGTCGTGGCCAGTGTGCAGATACCGAACGCGACGGCCTTCAGCGCAAAGATGCGCCCTCGGTAGCGTTCGTCAGCGATGGCGAGGATGTCGGCGTCAACGCGCCCCAGCATCATTCCTCCGCCCAACGCCATCATGAAGAGAAACGGAAAGAAGAGCGGTGGCGCAACCGTAGCTCCCAAGGCTGCCGGAAACGTGAATGCCATCATGCCGATGCCCACAAGCAGAAACGCAGGCGTGTACGCGAAGACGGGGCTGACGCTGCGCTGCGTTTTGCCCGCGCCAATGGCTCCCAGCACAATGCCCAACCCCGCAAGGCCCAATCCGTTTGACGTGAAAGACGTGATGCCCCCCCCCGTCAATGAGATCACGTGAGTCGCGTAATAGTTGATAAAGACCAGGACCATCGCGGCCATCGTCCAGAACACAGTTTCGAAGAAGCAGAGCGCCAGAAGGCTCGGGTGCTTCGTGCAATATTTGAACCCGTCATATTGCTCGGCCAAGTATTCGCCAAACGACATTTTTTGCGTCGCGTGTCCCGTCCCGTCGCCCTGCTTTTGGTTGTTCGGAATCGTGACATTTTGCGGAAGCAACCGAAAAATCAGCGACGACACCAAAAAGAGCGCCGACGCCGCAAAGGCCATGTTGACAGGGCCGAGCGACTCGGCTTTCGCAAGTTGCATCCCGGCGAGTCCGCCGATCAAATAGCTGACCAGTCCCGCCGTCGCAATCAAACTGGCGCCCAACGCGCGGCGTTCTTCAGGTAGAACGTCCGGGACAATCGACGCGCGCGCCGGACTGAACGGGACCGTGATCGCGTTGAGCAGCACGACCAGCGCCAGGCCCAGCGTCCACTCGAGCGGAATCGTCCCAAAAGAACCCAGTATTCGCAGCCCGGTCAAATCGCGGAGCAGCCAGACGAATCCCAGCACAACGGCGACTTTGATCGCTTCAATCCACGTCAACAATCGACGCCGGTCGCACGAATCCACCCACGAACCCACGAGCGCGTAGAGAATGAGCATCGGCAGAATCGAAAAAATTTGAACCCGCAGATTCTGGCGGCTCGCCAGTTCCTTCAATTCTTCCGTTTTACCTTGAAAAATTTCGTTCGCCGTAGCAATCATCAGCCCCTGATAAAAACGGTCGCCCAAAGCGCCGAGCAGTGATGCAGAGAGTAGCTTCAAGTAGCCCGGGTACGCGAAGACGTTTTTCGCTGTGGCCGTTTTATCGGCTGGGACAGAGTCGGTGTTATCAGCCATGGGGCCTCGTGGGGTGTTACGAAAAAAAGTAACCGTTCAGTCCTGCCAAAAGATGTCTCTCGCAAAGACGCAAAGACGCAAAGAAAAGAAGAGTAAAACCGTTTCATGCTCAAGAATACATTTTAAACAGTCGAGACATCGGACCTGTCATTTCCCCTTCTCTTTCTTTTCGTTCTTTGCGCCTTTGCGAGAGGGAAAAACGAGGGAACTGAACGGTTACCGAAAAAACTGAATTGATTCCGCAAGTCACAGCGGAGACGTCACGGAGTGCAATGGAAATGAAGTGACAAAGTTGATTCTTCATACGCTCGAATTCCCTGCCGCGCTACGCTCCCCCCAACGCCGCCGTCACCATCGCCTGAGCCTCTTCCTGTATCCGCTTCAAATGCGCCGCGTCTTTGAAACTCTCCGAATAGATCTTGTAAATGTCTTCCGTCCCCGACGGTCGTGCTGCAAACCAGCCGTTTTTCGCCGCGACTTTCAGCCCGCCGATCGCCGCTCCGTTGCCCGGCGCACTCGTCAGGATCGCTTCAATTTTCTCACCCGCCAACTCCCGCGATTGGACCTGCGACGGCGACAGTTTCTTCAGCATCGCTTTCTGCGCCCCGTTGGCTTTCGCGTCGATGCGATCGTAAACCGGCGCACCGAATTCCTGCGTCAGTCCCGTGTAAATCTCGCCGGGATCGCGCCCCATTTTCGCCGTGATCTCCGCCGAAAGCAGCGCCGGGACAAGCCCATCTTTGTCGGTCGTCCACACGTTTCCGTCGCGCCGAACGAACGTCGCGCCCGCGCTCTCTTCGCCCACAAATCCCAGCGAGCCGTCCATCAGTCCATCGACGAACCACTTGAATCCGACCGGCACCTCGTACACCTTGCGACCGACTTTTCCAGCAACCCGATCGATCATACCGCTGCTGACCAGCGTCTTGCCGATCATCGCATCCGTGCGCCATTTTGGACGGTACTGGAACAGATAGTTGATGCAGACCGAAAGATAGTGATTCGGCGGCATCAACCCACTGCTCTTTGTCACAATTCCGTGCCGGTCGTGATCCGTGTCGCATGCGAAGGCGATGTCGAAACGGTCTTTCAATCCAATCAAACTCTGCATCGCGGATGGCGATGACGGGTCCATTCGAATCTTGCCGTCCCAATCGACAGTCATGAATCGGAACGTTTCATCAACCGCATCATTAACAACCGTCAAATCCAGCTTGTAACGCTCACCGATCCGGCCCCAATAATGCACCCCCGCGCCACCCAGCGGATCAACTCCCATGCGAATTTTGGAGCTGCGAATCAGATCGAAGTCGAGCACGTTTTCGAGGTCCGCGACGTACGTGTTTAAGTAGTCGTGCTTGTGCGTCGTCGATGCGCGCAACGCCTTTTCCAGCGTCACTCGCTTCACGCCCGCCATGCCATTCTTCAGATACTCGTTCGCCTTCGCCTCGATCCAATTCGTCGCCGTCGTATCTGCCGGGCCACCGTTCGGCGGGTTGTATTTGAAGCCTCCGTCCTGCGGCGGATTGTGCGATGGCGTGATCACGATCCCATCTGCCAGTCTCGTCGTTCTCCCCTTATTATACGTCAGAATCGCATGCGAAATCGCCGGCGTCGGCGCGTAGTCATCACCATCCGCGATCATGACCTCCACGCCATTCGCAGCCAGCACTTCAAGCGCGCTGCCCAGCGCCGGCGTTGACAGCGCATGCGTGTCCATCCCCAAAAACAAAGGCCCGTCGATCTTCTGTTCTGTACGATAGACGCAGATCGCCTGGCTGATCGCGAGAATATGCAGTTCGTTGAACGACCGATTGAACGCCGATCCGCGATGCCCGGATGTCCCAAATGCCACCCGCTGTTCCGGAACTGATACGTCCGGCTGGTCGGAATAATAAGCCGTGATCAACTTTGGGATGCTGATCAGCATCGACTGCGGCGCAACTTTTCCAGCCAGAGGGCTCAGCGGCATAGCGGTTCTCCTGTCAGGGGTTGACCGCAAATGCTACAGAGTCCCTATGCCTTTATCAACCAAATCCGTCCCCAAAACAACCGCTTCACTCGTTCCCGAAGTTGCACATACGTGCACAATTCCGCCGCCCGGCGTGACTCCATTAATCCCAACCCGGTCTCCAAGTATGCCTTCCATCATCCGCCACTCCGTTCCAAAAGTTGCACATGTGTAGAAACCAGCCTCATTACCCCCATATCCTCGCTCCATCATCTCAAGAATTGGCGTTCCTTAAATTGCACTACGTGCGCTTATTGGAATATTCGGTATATAATACAATATCTCGATCACAAAATACCCTATTATTAGACGTATATCTTGCGCATTTATTGCAGCTTTTTTTGGATTTCCACAAAGCCACCCCTGCCAAAAAACGAAGACGCCCGGCATCAACTTCAGCCGGGCGTCCCT
>JANXLS010001228.1 GCA_025355035.1 Planctomycetota bacterium
TGGGCGATGGACGGATACCCAGCCGGGAACCCTCGCCGAATGCCTCGCAGCCGTCATGTCGTTAACCGTCGATGCGCGTGGCGCGATGGGGTTGCGAGGACGGGATTGGATGCAGCGCGATTTTTCCTGGCAGCGCGCAGCCGAAATGACCGAGCAGACCTATCGCTGGTCCATCCACGGAGGCATCGCGCCGGAGTGGGTCCGATGAAATCTAATGACAACATGCAATCCATAAGCGAAACTCAATTCAACCGCCATCCCCTTCATCCCGTTGCGCTGGTCGTCATTCCAGCGTGTGCGCTGGTTCTCATGCTGGTTATTCTCGGCTGCCGTAACATCTATGAAGACGAGATTTTGTCTTTCGCGTTCATTGATCAACCTTCAATCAGCGCCGTGTGGTCCTATACAAACCACACCGATATTCATCCGCCCGGCATGTACGTACTGGACAAACTCGCCCTCGCAGTGACGGGATCGTATCGCTGGCTGGCTGTTCTCCCGACGCTGGTTTGGTTTTTCGGAACCTGGATTTTTGTGGCCTCGGCGCGTAACGCTTTTCGGACACGCTGGGGAGCGGCGCTCTTCAGTGCAATCGCTTTCATGCACCCGCAAATTTTGATGTGGTGCACCACGCTGCGCTGGAACTCCTATTTCGCAGGCATCGGTTTGATTACGCTCTCCATGGCTGTGTTGGCCCACGAACCGGACGGATCGCTTCGAAAATCCGTTCCCTGCTCTTCACGCTGCATCGTCATGGGTATCGGTTTGGCGACACTGTTTTACTTGAACTACACGATGGCATTGTTTTGCATCTGCTTCTCTGCCGCTTGGATCGCGCGTCACGGGTATTCGTTCGATTCCGTCAAGCGCTTGGTGCTCACCGGAGCCGTTTCGGTTGTCGGTTCACTGCCACAATTGTCCGCTCTTTTCGCGTATCATCTTCCGCAGGCGCAAAGGCAGAATCATTTTAAATCGTTGACCCACAGTGCCGCCCGAATTTTGCATGGAGCGACCGTGGGCGAGGCGATGTTGCCACTGGCTCCGAT
>JANXLS010001233.1 GCA_025355035.1 Planctomycetota bacterium
ACGACGCGCCCTGCCATTTGATGCACGCGCAAAAAGTCAGCGCCCAACCCGTCGCGATTCTGCAACGCATTCCCGGCATTAAATGGCTCACGCTCCCCGACGCCGATTTTTGCTGCGGCGCGGCGGGCATCTACAATTTGACACAACCGGAAATGGCCGGGAAAATCCTGGCCCGAAAGATCGAAGCGATCAAAGGAACTGGAGCTGAATTGGTCACAACCGGAAACCCCGGCTGCCTGATGCAAATCCGTAACGGCTGCAAAGCTGCTGGACTCTCCTGCGAAGTACTTCACCCGATGGAACTTATCGCCCGTCAACTGTAGTTCTTTTTGTGGTGCAGGCGTCCCGCCAGCATTTTAATGTTTTTCATGCAGGCGAGAAGCCCGCACCACAACACTCTAAAACACCAACCCCGGCATCATGCCCAAAATCAGTGTCACAATACCCGTCGCGTAGATCAACAAATTCGTCGCCCACGCATACTGGCACTGCGTCGCTTCGTCGCCGCCCTTCACAGCATCGTTCGCTGGCGACATGAACATCTTGACGACCACGCGCAGATAATAATAAAGCGACGCCACGCTCGTTAAAATGCCGATCACCGCCGCAAGAACATGACCTTCTTTGATCGCGCCTTTGAAGATCATGAACTTCGAGAACGACCCGCCCAACGGCGGCATCCCGGCGAGCGACAGCATGAAAATCGCCATGCACAGCGCAATGCCCGTGTGTTCTTTGGCGAGCCCCGCGAAGTCGTCCATCGATTCAATCGGCCGACCGTTCGCTCGCAACAATCCCAACACGCCAAACGCCCCCAACGTCATCACGCCATACACCAGCAGATAAAAATTGATCGAATGCAGATGTTCAGCCACGTCCTTCGAATTCGGAGCGATCAATAATCCCAGCATCAAATAGCCCGTGTGCGCAATACCGGAATACGCCAACATGCGCTTCACGCTGCTTTGCGTCATCGCCAAGATGTTGCCAACGATCATCGTCGCCACCGCCGCGACTTCTATCGCCGGGAGCCACAGCGAACTGAATTCACTCGAAGCAAACGTCTCAAAGAACAAGCGTCCGACGACGGCAAATCCAGCCGCCTTTACACCAACCGCCATGAGTCCCGTTACCGAAACCGGAGCTCCTTGGTATACGTCCGGAATCCAGAAATGGAACGGCGCCGCGCCAATTTTGAACAGCGCGCCAACAAAAATCAATCCCATTCCAAGCAGCACAAACGTCGGATTTACCTGCGACGCCTGTCCCATCTTTCCGATCTGGCCCGAAACAATTTCACTCATATCCAGACTGCCCGTCCCGCCATAGAAAAACGCAATACCCATCAACAGGAACGCCGTCCCGAACGCGCCCAGTACCAGATACTTTAACGCGGCTTCGTTTGATCGCGATTCGTGGCGATTGCTACCCGTCAAAATGTACGTGGAAATCGACATGATTTCGAGGCTGATCAACAACGTCAGGAAATCGTGCGAAACCGCAAGCAGCATCATTCCGGTAACCGCCAGTAAAATCAGTCCGATGAATTCGCCCGCCGAAAGTGTCGATTCTTCTTCGTGATGTGCCGACGAAATTAGCGACAATGCCCCAGCCAAACACGCCACAACCCAAATGCCCAAACCGAATCCGTCGATCGAAAACGCTCCGCCCAAAATCAACGCTTTGGCACCGTCTTCATGACTGCCCGCAAACCACGGAGCCGTGTTGGTCTTCAACGCCATCGCGAGCGCGATCCCACACCCGGCCACGCCGATCCACGGCAGCACAAAGCGGTCGTTGGGCTTCACAAACAAGTCGATCGCCACCACCACAAGCGCGGTCAAGAGCACCACACCCACCGGAAGCAATTGACTCAATTCGGACCAATTCATTCACTCGACTCCACGATAGAACGGCAAACTCAAATTCAGCGCGCACACTGCGGCGCAAAACCGGCGAACTACTTTTCAACGACGGCAGCCTTCATTTCCTTCTCCGGCGTGTACGAATAACCAATATACGTCTCAGCAGCCGGTTTAATGCGATCAAAGAATGCCGTCGGGGCAACACCCATCGCGAAGATAGCGATGACGAGAGGAGCCAGAACCAACTTTTCGCGGCCATCCAAATCCCGCAAATGCTTTAAATCCTCCCGGCGAATCGTCCCGAAGAACATACGCTTGACTGCAAATAGCATGTATACAGCGCCCAAAATCACGCCTGTCGAAGCCAGCAATCCCAGCATCGGATTGCGCAGGAATCCACCCAACAAACACGTGAACTCGCCAATGAATCCGTTCGTCAACGGCAACCCGATCGACGACAGCGTCACGATGATGAACGCCGTCGTAAACACCGGCACCGACTTCGCAATCCCACCGTAAAACGCGATCAGGCGCGTGTGCGTCCGTTCGTACAACATGCCGATCAAAAGGAACAGTGCGCTCGTTGAAATGCCGTGGTTCAACATTTGATACACGCCGCCCTGAACGCCCGTCGTCGTCATCGAAAAAACACCCAGCATACAGGTGCCCATGTGAGCCACCGAACTGTACGCAACAAGCTTTTTAATATCCGTCTGGACAAACGCCATCATCGAGCCATAGATAATTCCGATCACGCAGATGATCATGAATAGATTCGAATACTGTGCGACTGCAACCGGGAAGAACGGGAAAACGATGCGTAAAAAACCATAGCCGCCCATCTTCAACATAACCGCCGCGAGCACAACCGAACCCGGCGTCGGCGACTGAACGTGGGCATCCGGCAACCACGTGTGGACGGGGAAGAGCGGTACCTTGATCGCAAACGCCAAAGCAAACGCCCAGAAACACCAGAACTCTGCGTTGCGCGTCAATTGTCCCGGATCGCCAACAGGCAGAGTGCGCGCCTTCGCCAACGCAGCCGTCAATTGAACCACATCGAAATTCTGTGCACCCGTTTTGAAGTAAACAAAGAGCAGCGCGACGAACATCAACAAGCTGCCGAACGCCGTATAGATGACAAACTTCGTCGTCGCGTAAATCTTCTCTTCCCCGCCCCACACGCCGATGATGATGTACATCGGCAGCAAGCTGGCTTCGAAGAAAACGTAGAAGAGGAACAAATCCGTCGCGGCGAAAACGCCGATCATTGCGGTTTCGAGCAGCAGCATCGCGATGTAAAATTCTTTCTGGCGCTTCTGAATGTAATTCCACGAACTCAACATCGCGATTGGCATGATGAACGTCGTCAACAAAATCAACAGAGATGAAATCCCGTCGACCCCCAGATTGAAACCGATGTTCAGGTAAACCTTGCCCGCTGCGTCTTTGAACTCAACCCACTTATGCGCTTCAGAAAACGCGTACCCATTCGCGCCGGGCGCAAACGAAAACCAGAGCGGCAACGACGCGACAACCGTGGCCAGCGTGACCACAAACGCCCATACCTTCAATTCGCGAGCGTTCTGTTCACGCGCCAGAAACATCGGCAACGCGCCCAGCACCGGCAGCACGATCAACCACGTCAGCAACATCGAATTTCCTCACCCGCCTAAATCGCCGGCAACCGTCCCGGCCTCGCGTAGTTCAACTATTGAACTTTGATCAACAGATAAATCAAAAACGCAACTGTCCCGCTCAAAATCGCAAAGGCGTACGTGTTCATCAAACCCGTCTGAATCCGCTTCAATAAGCTCGATCCATTTCGCACGAGTTCCGCCGCGCCGCACACCAACCCATCAATCAAAATGATGTCCATGCCCCAATGGAGCAGTTCGGAGATGACACAGAACGGGAAGACAATCAGCGCGTCGTAAATCTCGTCGACATAGAATTTGTTAAACGAAGCCTTGTACACAAGATTGTTCGACTTCTCCGGATCGGGAATATTGCCGCCCTTACCATAACGGAAAAACGCGAGTCCAATTCCAAGCAGCGCAACGATCCCAGTCAAAATCAAATTCGGCGTGTGCGCTTCATGCAGGCTGTGTTCTTCGTGGAATGGAACGTTGCGAATCGCGAGGTGCTCGAACGCTTCACCGCCCGATTTCTCTTCAATAAACATCCCGCCAAACAAGAACCCGCCCGCCAACGCTAAAAATGCCAGTACAACCAGCGGCAAAACCATCGTCCACGGCGATTCATGAATGTGGTGTTTCACTTCTTCTGACGATCGATTCTCTCCAAAGAACGTCAGGAAGACCAAGCGGAACGTGTAGAACGCCGTGCAGAACGCTGCAACGATACCCATGATGTAGAAAACCAGGTATAGATTATTGTGCGTATCGTTGTATCGACCTAAAACGGTTGCGAGAATGTTGTCTTTCGAGAACCATCCCGACGTTCCCGGCACTCCCGCCAGCGCCAGCGACCCAATCAACATCGTTGCAAACGTCCACGGCAACTTCCCCTTCAATCCGCCCATTTTGCGCATGTCTTGTTCATTCGACATCGCATGAATGACCGAACCGGCACCGAGGAACAACAGCGCTTTGAAAAACGCGTGTGTCAACACATGGAAGATACCCAACGAAAACGCGCCAGCACCCAAGCCAATGAACATATAGCCCAGTTGCGATACTGTCGAATACGCCAACACTTTCTTAATGTCCAATTGCGTCAGCCCAATCAACGCCGCAAACAATGCCGTCGCCGCGCCAACTCCACAGATCAACAGCAACGCCGTCTCGCTGAACGCGAAAAGCGAATGCAGCCGGCACACCATATAAATACCCGACGTCACCATCGTCGCCGCATGGATGAGCGCGCTGACCGGCGTCGGACCCGCCATCGCGTCCGGCAACCACACGAACAAGGGAATCTGAGCCGACTTGCCCGTCGCACCGATGAACAGACAAATACAAGTGAGCGTGATCAACCCCGCCAGACTGTTTCCCAATCCCTTCGGAATCGACATCGGAATTGAAACGGTGTTCTTCTCGCCACCCGTCGCGAACTTAGGCAGTTCCGCCTTCTCCGGCAATTCGCTGTGTTCGTCTTTGATGTACGTCAGTCGCAGCGCTTCCGTATAATCCAACAACCCCGGATTCTGCGGAACGACAACAGCCTTTGTCTTAGCGTCCAACGTCGTTTGCGGCGTCACACTCCCGCCTTCGCCCTTCACCGGAGCCGTCACATAATTGACTGTCCCGAAGACCGCAATCAATGTAAATATCCCCATCAAGAATCCAAGATCGCCGATGCGGTTGACAACAAACGCCTTCATTCCAGCCGCAGCATTCTTGCTCTCTTCGTACCAAAATCCAATCAGCAAATATGAACACAAACCCACGCCTTCCCAACCGACAAATGTCATCAAAATGTTGTCGCCGAGTACCAGCAGGATCATCATGAAAAGGAAGAGATTCAAATACGCAAAAAAGCGCCACACGCTGCGGTCATGCGCCATGTATCCCATGCTGTACAAATGAATCAACGTGCCGATTCCGGTCACAACCAGAATCATGACTGACGAAAGTTTGTCAATGTATAGACCGAATGAACAACTGAAGTCGGACGTCACTAACCATTTCGCATACGAAACATGCAATCCGGCTCGGCCCAATTCTGTGTCGTGAACGTGACAGACGCACATCAACGCAACCACGAACGACGACAGCGCCGCTACCGTCCCAACAAAGCCCGCAAACGGCTTGCTGAACGTCCGGCCAAACAGCCCGTTTATCAAAAAGCCCACAAACGGAAACAGCGGAATCAGAACCATCTTCGATTCCAACGCTTCCCGCGAGGGTATATGAGGTACGATCCACTCCATCATTTCAATTCAAAGTCCAATGGCCAAAAGTTTAATGCTGGATACTACTGCTTCAATTCTTTCATGTCCCGCGTGTCAACTGTTTCTTTGTTGCGGAAATACGTGATCAAGATCGCCAGCCCAACCGCCGCTTCCGCCGCAGCCACCGCGATGATAAACAGCGCGAAGATCTGTCCATTCTCTCCAGCCGTTGCATTGTTTGCACTTTGTGTCATATTCGCGTGCATACGCGCAAAGCTGGCGAACACCAAGTTCACGGCGTTCAACATCAATTCCAGCGAGATCAATACCGTCAGCACATTGCGTCGAGCCACCACGCCCCACGCGCCGATCGAGAAAATCACGCCCGCCAGAATCAGGCAGCCTTTGAGATTCATCAGCCCGCCGCCATCCGCGATCACATTGAAAGGTAAATCAAAACCCATTGTGTACCCGATTTAAACTCGTTTTTTTGACAACAACACCGCACCCAACGTGGCGACGACAATCAGCACCGACGCCAATTCAAACGGAATCATCTGCTTTTCAAATAACGGATATGCGATACTTTCAATCGATCCAAAAATTGCACCATGTTCACGCGTCGCAATCGCCGAGGCGAATTTCACTTCCATATCGTTGGTCGTTCCGCGGTTGGCGAACAATGCCATCGTCGCCGCCAAAAGCCCCGCTGCCAGAGCTGAAATAAACCACGACAGCATTGAGAAATCTTCACGCAACTCTTCCGGCCTCAAGTTGATCAGCATGATGACGAACAGGAAGACAACGAGAATCGCACCGCCATAAACGATCATCTGGATCGACGCCAGAAACGTCGCATTCAGCAACACAAAAATCGTCGTCATGCCCAGGAAAAACGGCAGCATGAACACGACCGAATAGACGGGGTTCTTTCGCGACACAATCAATCCTGCCGATAACACGCAGACGACTGCCGCAACGATAAACGCCAAATCACTCATTTCGGCCCTTCAAAAGTCAATAACACATCTTTGCTCTGAAATTCAGGCAAAGCCAACGCCGCTCCCGCAAAATCCGCGAGAAACAAACGCCACCAGTTGTTCCGTATACCATTTCAAAAATAACCGCAAACCGCGCGGATTCAAGTGCAACTAAAAGGAACTTTCATTTCCATCGATATTTCAATTTAATGATGCGCCTTCGCCGCCGGTGCCGCTCCGGGAACACCGTCCGGACGATAATGATGCCGGCTCAAACTCAAGCCGTACCGATCGCCATCCGAAAGCAATCGATCCCGCACATAAACCTTTTCCTCGCGAGTAGTTGAAACGACGTTATACGTCGACGACAGCGCGATCGCATCCACCGGACACGCCTCTTCGCACATCCCGCAGTAGATGCAGCGCAGCATGTCGATCTCAAAGCGTTTCGGATACCGTTCGCGATCTTTCCAATCCGCCGGCGTCGCAGCGCCTTCGATATGGATACATTCCGACGGACACGCCGCCGCACACATGAAACACGCAACACATTTCACATGACCCGCATCATCCTTCTTGAGATAATGCTCGCCGCGATACCCCGCGCGCGGAATGTGATTCTTCTTCTCGTTCGTGCGGTCGGTACCGTCATAGTCCACTGTGAACGACTTCTTGAACATATGTTTCAACGTGTGAAACATTCCCTTGCCGATCTCGGGCAAATATAGCTTCTCAAGAAACGTTTCCTTCCGCAACGGGTCGCCTCCCGTCGGCTCGTGATGCGCGTGTCCACCGTCGTTGGCATGTCCGTTGTCATGTCCGTGTGCCACTTCGTCGCTCCTGGTTGATGTACTGCCATCGCATTCCCTGTGCCGCCACATCCCGCCAGCGGCATCTCGTTACTTAATCATCGTTACACTGGCCGCCTTCGGTTTCGCCACATCTTCCACCGTCGGCGCAACCGGCAACTTCAAATACGCCGTCAACAGCAAATTCCCCAACGCCAGTGGAATCACGCCCTTCCATCCGAGCTGCATCAACTGATCCCACCGGAAGCGAGGCAACGACCAGCGCACCCACATCGAGAACATCACAAAAGCAAATGCCTTCGCACCAAATGCCGCCAACCCAATCGCTGCCGCCACGGTCTGCCCGCCCGCCGCCTGCACCCAGTGATACATCGGATAGTGCCAGCCGCCGAGGAATAGTGCCGAAATTAACGCGCCCATCGACAGCATCGCAATGTATTCGCCCTGAAAGTACATGCCAAAGTGCATCGAATTGTATTCTGTGTGGTATCCGCCCACGAGTTCGGCTTCGCACTCCGCCAAATCGAACGGTAATCGATTGTTTTCAGCAAACGCACAGACCGTGAACAAAATAAACGCCAGCGGCTGTTGCCAGATTCCCCATGCGCACGTGCAATCCATAGTCGCCTGGTGTTCAACAATCGTCCGCAACGAAACCGACTGATGCATCATGATCACCGACAACAAAATAATCCCCATCCCAATTTCATAGCTGACCATCTGAGCCATTGCACGAACGCCGCCCAGCAACGCATACTTGTTGTTGCTCGCCCATCCGCCGAACGCCAAGCCATACGCCGACAAACTCGCGACACCCAGAATCCACAAAATGCCGACGTTCAAATCCGCCACCTGCATTTTGATGGTCTGATCAAACAAAACAAAATCCGGCGCTACCGGCATTACGATGAACGACAGCAACGGGGGCATCAATGCAAAGAACGGCCCCATCGCGAACAGAAACCGATCCGCGCCAGCTGGTACAAATGCTTCCTTCGTAATCAGCTTAACCGCGTCCGCCAACGACTGCAGAAACCCGCCCAGAATGCGTCGCTTCCCCGTGTTGATACCAAAGATCCCCGTCAACGGACTGTCCGGTCCCAACAACCCGACGCGCGACGGACCGTCGCGATCCTGAATCCACGCGCATACTTTGCGTTCGAGAAACACCAGAAACGGTACGATCCCCAACAACCCGCCGAAAACGACCAACACGGGAATCAGCTTTACCGCCAGTTTGGCAAACTCGTCGTCGCTCAGCCCAAATAATGCAATCGTGTTCATAGTTCTCCTGCCAAATTCTTTAAAAACTCAGCCATTCCCAACTTCGCCCGCGTGGCTTTTTTCGGCAATCGCTTCTTATACTGACAAATCGCTGCGGATAGTTACTCGCTCTGATTCTCAAAAT
>JANXLS010001234.1 GCA_025355035.1 Planctomycetota bacterium
TTAATGGTTTCCGCGAAAAAAGAAATCAAGTCCAAAGTCGCCTGTGCCGAATTCATAGGTGCCTCCGCTGCTGGGTTGGGTCACACCTTTAACTTCGGCAGATTCTGGATGGCCCTTTATTTTTCTCCTTTCGCTATCACAATAGGGCTACGCACTCATCGACGGTGGCAAGCAAAAATGGATAACGGGTTTTAACGTGTTGTGTTACATTGATGTTCGATGGTTTCATTGAAGATATAAAGGGTGCCTTCAATCGATCTCCGGAAATAAATCGCGCGCTGCAGCGCGACGTTGCTCAAATAATGTAATTATTTTAGATTGAAATACGAAAGGTAGACGAATGGCCGACTATCCTGTTTCAGCAATCAACATTCCGGCTGAAGATCCCGCGCCGATTTTTGAATTCATTCGCGGCAACTACGCAACCGAATTGCTGGCCGCCGCCGTGGCGCACTTCAAGCTGTTTGAGCATCTCAAAGGGGGGCCGATTTCGTTCAACAATCTGCGGCGCAAAATGGGACTGGCCGAGCGCCCGGCGTCGGTGTTGTTGACGGCCATGAAAGCGATGAAGTTGATCTTCAAAGATGAGGATGCGCGATTGTGTTTGAGCCCGCTGGCCGTCGAGCATTTGACGGGCGGACCGTTCGATGTCGCGGATTATCTTGGGTTGAACGGGAAGAGCAGTGGAGTGATCGAAATGGTCTGGCGATTGAAATCGAATCAAGCCGCGAACTCGGATACTGAAAAAGGCGCGGCGTTCATTTATCGCGAGGGCATCGAATCGGCGATGGAGCACGAAGTACAGGCGCGCCAGTTGACGCTCGCTCTGGCCGGTCGTTCGCGCAACATCGCGCCGGTTCTGGCACAGAAAGTCTCCATGGAGAACGCGAAGGTGTTGTTGGATGTCGGCGGCGGGACTGGAATCTACAGCATCGCGATGCTGCAGAAAAATCCAGGGTTGCGCGCGGTCGTCTGGGATCGACCGGAAGTGCTGAAGGTCGCGGCTGAGATGGGTGAAAAATACGGCGTGCTCTCGCGGATGGATCTGCGCGAAGGCGA
>JANXLS010000728.1 GCA_025355035.1 Planctomycetota bacterium
TCCAGACGTGGCGGTCTGAGCAAATGGGCAGAGTGATTGCAGCTTTTGTTTTGATGGGAATCAGGTTTTTGAGATTCACGCCGTTGGACCGCATGAAGTAGATGGCTGAGAGCGGATCGAGCGGTTTGCCGCAGCTGTCGATCGTGGAAGCGACCCAACTGGCATCTTTGTCAGCGTCGGGGCGCGGGCGTTCGTAGCGCGCGGAGCAGGCGTTTTTTTCGTAGTTAAAAGTGATGCGTTCAGCGACTTTAGAATTGCCTTCTTTGCGGTCCATGGAGAAGACGCGAGAGAATCCGCCCCTAGCGTCAAAAATGGAGCTGGTCCGGTCCTTCACGTCGTACATAAGCGACATGGCTCGGTTGGCGCGAGTGGTCATGGACGCGGCATAGACGGGGATTGGATTGGCTTTGCCGTATTTTTCAAGGCGTTTGAGCTCAAATTCGGCTTTACCGGCGGGCAGGCGGTTGACGGTGATGTCGTAGATGAGGTGTTCGGCGGTCTCGTCGGTGTTGCCGGCAGTCAGTTGGAGATCGAAGTAGGGGTGTTCGTTGTCGAGTTGCGGGAGTTTGACGATTTCTTCGTCGAGCGCATCGATTTTCGGCAATGAGCGCGGTGATTTTCTGGGCGTATTGCGTTTGGCGGCATCCAATTGCAAACCCGGGTCGGGTGTACTGCCGATCGGCGACACGGTCTCCGCTGCAACCGAGCATGCGATTGCGGTGGTGATGATGCTGATGCAAAGTAACGCCGACTGCTTCATTCGATGCGCTTCCGGTTGCTGCGATGTCCGATTCTCTAATACACAACCCGTTTCCCGGGGGCGTAACGAATAATCGGCG
Organism: Planctomycetota bacterium; assembly: GCA_025355035.1. Classification (GTDB taxonomy): domain Bacteria; phylum Planctomycetota; class SZUA-567; order H5-PLA8; family H5-PLA8; genus JANXLS01. Next base: position 840 of record JANXLS010000728.1, read on the forward strand.
CAAAAATCAAATTGGGCTGTCAACTTAACCGTTAATGCGATGGCGTCAATGGTTAAAATATATATCGGAGCACTCTGCTAGTTACCTCTATTCGTGAGCGCTGAAGTACTTGATGATCCTCCTAAAGAAAAGATCTTTCGCGATGAATCGAATAATTGTTTGAGTGGGGCGAAGCGGACGGATTCGGATTCGGTGATGAATCCGAAGGCCCCGGAGAAGGGCATGTAACTTCCAGTGTTGTAAATGTTAATGCCATCGATGCGCCATTGACCGGGTTTGTGGGTATGGCCGACAACGACGTGTTTGATGGGGCGGTTGAAGCCTCGAGCGGTGGCGAGGGCGCGTTCAGGGGCTGTCATCCAATAATGCATGATGTCGAAGGGACGGCGGGGCGGGTAGACCAGTGACATAAAATACTCGATAACGTTCTTGGACTTCTTGTACGGGTTTATTATCGGCAGTTCGCGGCATTGAACTTCACGATAATTTTCGTGGAGCGCGATGAAATCTTTCGGACGGCCTCCCAATTTTGCCCAGCGCTCACTGAGTTTGGCCATCAAAAGTTGATCGGTTTTCTTAGTCGGGTGGGTGCAATCGCGGATGCAGTCACCGTGGTAAATGAGTGTTTGAGAAAGTTCGTCATAAATCCAGTGCGTCTTTGAGATGACGGGGTCGTGATTGCCAGTGAGAAATTCGGGTGGGGCGTTGCGACTGGCGCAGTTTTTTTGCACAGCGGCGAGTAATTGCGAGGCGCCGTCGTGGTCGACGGGGGCGGTGTAACAGCGATCGAGGGTGTCGCCATTCAAGATGACGCGGTCGAACGTGGCTGTAATACGTGCGAGGTCCGGCAGGTTCGCGGCCGCATGGCTTGCCTTGGAACCGAGGTGAAGGTCGGAAAGCACGAGGGTATTCATAACAAAAGTTAGACTCCGGATGTCGTCGCTTTGCTACAGGAATGATCGGATTCGAATCACAAAAGTAGGGCAGCGCATCCCATTATCGCTAGATTTGTGCGAAAGGGACAATCAATCTATCGAAAATCGCTGCAGGAGTAGCCGGTGAGTCCATCTGCTGCTCTGCGAGAGTTAAAAAAGCTAAGTACAGCGCGTTTGCCAAAATTTCTTGCGAGAATTACGCGGAATTGCTTTTGGAAAACAATGGGCAGCCGATACTATCAAGCATCGGTAATGCAAACGGATCGCGTCGTTCCCATGAGGGATAGGACCCAGCGAAAGGAGCATCCGGCTGTGCGGCAGCGAAAAAAACGAAAAACACGCAGCAACCTGACTTTGGATATACGAAAACTCTATTCTGGCGGCATGACGCCCGGACTGGATCGGGCGATTGACATCGGAATGCCGACGGAAATTGACGTCGAGATCAGCCTGTGCCAAGGAATCTTGGAAACGAATCCAACGCATTATGACGCTTTGGTGCTTTTGGGAGACGCATACACGCGAAACGGCGATTATGTGAAGGGCTTGGAGTTGGATATCCGGTTGGCTCTCATTAAACCGGAGAACGAAACGATTCGCTACAATCTGGCCTGTTCCTATGCGCTGATTGGACAGACGGACAACGCCTTGAAGAATCTTTCGGAGGCGGTTGATCTGGGCTATGCGGACGTGGATCATCTGCGGAATGACAACGATCTGGCGGTGTTGAAGTCAGATCCGCGATTCCAAACGCTGGTTCGGAAGTTAGTTGAAGGTTCGAAATCGGACAGCGGCGAGACGGAATAGGGATTCAACGAAAAAGGGAGCCACGATGACGACAGTGTTCAGTAAATTCAAGAAGACGATTCTGGTGTGCGCGTTGGTGCTGATCGCCCTGCAGACTGCCGGCTGCCATCGCACGGAAGACGACTTCGATGATCGCACGTTAGCTCAACGACCGCATGTGGAAACGATGAAGCCTGAAGATCGCAAGGATATTTTCCGTCCGTAACTTTTTACTCTCGCAAAGACGTAAAGACTCAAAGAACGGCGAAGAAGCCGCTAAGGCGAAAATGTGGAATCGATGCATTTTCGCGCCCTGCCGGGCTGCATCGCCTCTCAATTCACGACTCCATAACCGTTACTTGAAATGCACATATGTGCATTTTCCACCGCTAATCCTCATTTTCTCCCAATTTCCCTCCCAATCCTTGTTCCAGAAGTTGCACATATGTGCACATTTCCTTCAAGGCGCTTAAACCCTTCTCAATATCCCCGCACTGATCGCAATATCCTACCATACACCCTCTCAACATTGCCATTTCTAAACTTGCACTTGTGCACCAATTCAGCCTTCCATGCCAATGGATTCAGCACCGCGTAGTCGTTCCATAAAATGCACGTTGTGCTATTATAATTTCAATATATTTTGATATATGCAGGCCACCCCTTCTGAAAATGCAACCTATATCCTATTCGCCTTCGCCGTTTGTTCGCGTCTATTCGCGTTATTCGATGTTAAAGCCGTTAAATTCTTTCCCCCTTCATTCGATGCCCCCTTCTATAATATACAACGGATGAATTTTGGATTTTTGACACAGGTGTGTTCAATGGCTGCGAAATGACCCCTAGTCGCCGCATCCGCTTAAAGCTGCCGCAAATGATAGCCGCCGTCCACATCGAAAACTTGACCTGTTGAATAGGAGAATGCGCCGCTTAGGATTGCGGCGACGCACGCTCCAACATCTTCAGGCTGTCCCCAACGCCGAATCGGCGTCAAACCTTCTGCGAGCAATTTATCGTACTTCGCTTTGACGGCTTCAGTCATGTCGGTTTCGATGACGCCGGGGCGAACGTCGTGGACAACGATATTTTCGTTGGCCAAGCGCGAGGCGAAGAGCCCCGTCATCATGGCCATACCCGCTTTGCTCACACAGTACTCGCCGCGATTGGTGGAGATGGCGTACGCGCTGACAGACGAGATGTTAATGATGAAGCCGCGCGGGATAGTGCCGGCGGCGATTTGGCTAAGCATGAGTTTGGCTGCGATTTGCGAGAGAAAATACGGGCCCTTAAGGTTTATGTTCATAACGCGGTCGTAGGCGGCTTCGGACCCGTCGAGGAGGTCGTCACGGGATTCGGGGGCGACGCCGGCGTTGTTGATCAGGGCGTCGAAACGGCCGAAAAGAACGAGAGTTCGGTCGATCATGGTTTGGCGCTGAACGCGATTGGCCACGTCGCCAGGAATGATTTCGGCTGTACCCCCCGCAGCGCGAACGAGGGCGAGCGTTTCATCGGCGGCGGATTGGTTGGAAGCGAAGTTGATGCCGACGCGCCAACCGGATTTGGCGAGTGCGACCGCGATTCCCCGTCCGATTCCTCGGGAAGCTCCGGTCACGAGTGCGACGGGGGGCGTTGAGCTGTTCATTGTTCGAACTCCTGGATTACTTTTTGGATTTGATCGAAGC
>JANXLS010001264.1 GCA_025355035.1 Planctomycetota bacterium
AACTCCGGCACCGTCCGCACATCCAACCGATCGACCTGCGGAGTCGCCACAGCAATCCCATTCACTTCCTTCATCGTAACATTCATGAATTCCCCCGATTTCGATCGCGGTAAGACGACCCTCTATCCCCAAATCGCCCGCCACAGTATCCCCAAATCCGTCTTGAACGAGTGCGTCGCGACATAATATGCCTCCGAACTGTACGTCTGATCTTCCGGGTTGTCCCCCGCATACGTCCGATCCAATTCCGCCAACCGCACAATCCCAATCTTCCCGCTGCCATACAACTGCCGCCAATCCTTCGGCAGCGCGCTCATCGCGCTCGGAGCCAACGGCCGCAACCCCACCCAAGCCACTTTTCCGCCAACCACATTCCACAACGTCGGCAAGCGAGTCGCCCGCAACAACCGAACCAACCCACTCCAAATCCCCCGTTCAGCCGTATCGAATTCAACATACTCAAACGTGCTCCACAACACCGGATTAGCCGCTGCAGGAAGCTGCACCGCCTCCAACCGCCGAATCGGTTTCTGAATTCCCATCACCCGCCCAAGAAGATAAAGCAGCACCAGCGGCACACAGAAAATTCCCAATAAAATCGCCGCCGCCACCCGCCTGAAAAATTCCCGCAACGTCCAGCCAACGCCATGCGATTCACTCGCGCTCAACAAAAACGGGTCCGGAACCGGTACCGCACCTTTATCATCACCATACGCAAGATTATTATGATCCACCACGACATCCGACAATTCCAAATGCGGCCCGATATACGTCCCCGCAAATACAATCGCGTTCTCCAGCGTCGTATGCGCGCCCAAAATCGTCTTGTCGCCAATCACCGCATACGGCCCGATCCGAGCCCCGCGATCGATATTGCAATCCGCCCCTATCACCACCGGCGGGGTCACGCGAACCGTCGGGTGCATCACCACATTCCGGCTGATGTGCACGCCCTTGTCCGCACTCGACCCGGCAATCAATTGGTCCGGCCGTATGCCATCCAACAGCGCTCGGGACGCCAGCAACATCTCCTTCGGAGTGCTCGATCGCAATACATTGGAATTCGTCGCAACCGTCGGCACGCCGCTCAATTCCAAGCGCGTTTCAAATTCATCCAACGTCTTGCAATCGCGAATTGTTTCAGTGAAAAATGAACGAGCAGCACAGGACCAATTCAACGCCGAAGCATCCGGAAGCGTAAACCGTCCGCCGTTCGAAGCCGCACACGCCGTCAATGCCGCTGAATCGAGTGCGGGTAATGTCGAAGCGATCCCCACCAGCGCGAAATCGGCCGACATTAATTCCGGGAATCGAGAAAACATCTGCTCATCCGAAGCCACCGCGACGACCCGAATCTTCGCTCCCCAGCGCGACCCGGTATCGAGAAACGCCGTCAGAAGATCGACACGATGCGAAGCCAGAACCGTAATGTCCTTCACGCCCAACCCAACCAACCATCCGGCCGTGCGGCCAATCAACGGTTGATTACCCAGCGGCATCATCTCAACCGGAGCGTGTTCAACGATTGGCCCAAACGTGTCCGAAGACGACGTGGCCAACAGAATCGCTTGAAAGGTGGGGGCGGAGGTCTTGCCCGCTTCGGACATGTGCGTAGCGAATTCCTTCCATCAATTCGGCACAAAATCGCCTGACTGATTTCCTAACCTCGGTTAGACTAAGTCATCTGAAAGTCATTTTCAAGCAGTGCCCGGATAAACTCACGCGAGCGAAGCGAGCCGCCGCCGTTGCCTTCTTCTGTTGGGGCCGACGCACGTACCCATGCGCCGGGTGGGGGAGAACGTGAGACTTTAGCTGCGCACGAGTCAATAATAACGGTAGCAGAGACGAGAGCGCCTTTCTAGGAAACCATCATGAACCTCAAACACATCCAATCCGCCCTCGTGACCCAAAACGTCGACGGCTGGCTCTTCTACGACTTCCACAACCGCGACCACATCGGCTACCGCGTCCTCGGCTTGGATTTCAAAAAACACTGTTCGCGCCGCTGGTTCTGCTACGTCCCGCGCGTCGGAAAACCGATCAAACTTGTCCACGTCATCGAACCCAAAATGCTCGCAACAGTCCCCGGAAGTACGATCATCTATCGCGGCCACGTCGAACTGCTCGCGGGCTTGAAGACGATGTTGAAAGGCGTCAAATGCGTCGCGATGCAATACTCCCCGCTCGCCAACGTCCCAACCATCTCGCTGACCGATTGCGGCACTGTCGAACTCATCCGCTCGCTCGGCGTTGAAGTCGCGTCGTCCGCCGAACTTGTCGCGCGGATCTATTCAACGATCGACGCGCGGGGTTTCGCCCTGCACGAAGAAGCCGGCGTTAAAGTCCAAGCGATCAAAAACGACGCATTCAAGCAAATCTTCACAGCGATCAAACGCGGAAAGAAACTCGACGAATTTTCGCTCCAGCAGCAGATCATGAAGCGTTTCGCGGCTGAGAACTTAACGAGCGGCTCTAGCGGCCCGATCATCGCCACCAACGACCACGCCGCAGAACCCCATTTTGAACCTACGCAAAAGAATTCTCGCGTCTTCAAAAAAGGCGACCGAATCCTGCTCGACATCTGGGCCAAAGTCAACGCGCCGGGCGGAATCTACTACGACATCACGTGGTGCGGTTACGCTGGCGAAAAACCGCCCGCAACCTACGCCAGAAACTTCAGCATCGTCGTGCAGGCCCGCGACGCCGCCATTCAATTCGCCACCCATTCCCTCGCCGCAGGAAAAACCTTACGGGGTTGGGAAATCGATAAAGCCTGTCGCGACGTCATCGCCGCCCAAAATCTCGAACCCTACTTTCGCCACCGCACCGGCCACTCCATCGACACCAGCGTCCACGGCGAAGGCACCAACATCGACGGCCTCGAAACCAAAGACGAACGCACGATTCTTCCCAACACCTGCTTCTCCGTCGAACCCGGCATCTATAAAAATGGAATCGGAGTCCGCACCGAAGTCAGCGTCTGCGTCGACGCAAAAAGTCGCTGCAAAGTCTTCGGCGACATCCAGCGCGAATTGGTGACAATGTAGCCGACGTACGAGCCGCCGCCGTTCCCCTCTGCTATTGGGGAGAGGGCCGGCGAGCGCTGCCCTTCGCGCTCGCGGAGTGAGGGGAAGGCGCTAAATTTAAACTGCGCCTGAATCAATAATAAAAGTTAATGAAAACAAAAAAGGGCGCTGAGAACCGTCTCGTTCCGCGCCCTTTTTATGTCCGCCTGACGTCCAAACATTTCGTTCATCAGGCAATCGTGTGTACAACAAGCACCCGAAGAAATGACTCGTTCCGGGCACTCGTCTCCCATGCGGAGATCCGACTCGTTCCGCTTTCCGCGCGCTCCGTTCAGCAGCGCATCTTTGACATCTTTACCATGTGACGAGCGACGAAAACGTTATCTGATTTTTCAAAAATTATTTTCAATCGAAATATTCTCCCGCGCGGGTTACTTCCGAAAGAACGCTTGGATCACTCATCATGATCTAAAACGCGCTGACGATTCCTTTTCTTTTCGGATTTGACAGCGTTTCAAAATGGTGGAAACATCAGGGGCACGAGTCAGCCGGGCCAGTCAACGAGAGCCTGCCCGCAAGGGGCACAACCGATAGAGGAGGAGTCTCATGTCGATAGCGCGAGGGGGCCGTCTGTTGTTCGGTAATAAAGTTTCAGCCATCTTGTCCACGCTTGCCGTTGCTTTTCTAATCGCGTTCGCATCCGGAATGTTCCGCGGCAAACAAGTCCTCGCCGAAGAAGCCGCAGGCGGAGCAAAAGCCGCCGTCGAAAAATTCACCTACTTCGAATTCCTCTCCGATCCCCGCTACTCCTCCGGCGAACGCACAGCCCTGTTCGTCACGCTCGGCGTCGCCGTCGCCGGCCTCCTCTACGCCTACATGCTCATGCGCCAGGTCATCGCCGCAGACCAGGGCACCAAGCGCATGCAGGACGTCGCCGCAGCCGTCCGCGAAGGCGCCAACGCTTATCTTAAAAGACAATTGACGACAGTCTCCGTTCTGATCGCTGTCCTCGTCGTCGTGCTCTTTCTCGCCAAAGCTCTTTCCTCACCCGAAGGCTTCTCCGATCCCTTCGCCCTGGGACGAGCCGGCGCTTTCTTAATGGGCGCGATCTTCTCCGGAACCGTCGGCTTCGTAGGCATGCGCCTGGCTACGATCGGCAACCTGCGCGTCGCCGCCGCCGCTCGAACCGGCTTCGGCAAAGCGCTGATGCTTGGCTACCGAACCGGCACAATCACCGGCATGTTAACCGACGGCCTCGGCCTGCTCGGCGGCACGCTCATTTTCATGATGTACGGCGAAAAAGCCTACGAAGCTCTTCTCGGCTTCGGCTTCGGCGGAACGCTCCTCGCGCTCTTCATGCGCGTCGGCGGCGGCATCTTCACCAAGGCCGCTGACGTCGGCGCCGACCTCGTGGGCAAGGTCGAGGCCGGTATCCCCGAGGACGACCCCCGCAACCCGGCCACCATCGCGGACAACGTCGGCGACAACGTCGGCGATTGCGCCGGCATGGCTGCCGACCTGTTCGAGAGCTACGAGGTCACCCTCGTCGCCTCGATCATCCTCGGCGTGGCCGCCTTCAACTCGGTGGGCATGAACCCCGCGCTCGGCCTCATGTTCCCGTTGGCCTGCCGCGCCATCGGCGT
>JANXLS010000002.1 GCA_025355035.1 Planctomycetota bacterium
AACATGCTCCGTCGCCAGACGCCTCGATCACGTTCAAAATACCCGGCGTCAAATCATCATCCAGAGTGATTCACCACACTAAAGCATCAGGCTCTCCCCCTCACCCCGCGCATGAGTACATGCGTCGGCCCTCTTCCCAACAGGAGAGGGGAACGGCAACGCGCAGGTCAATAATCGAAAGGGCGGAACCCTTGCAGACAAGGTCAGGATTCTGAATGCGACTTTTTTTTGTCAACATGCACCGGCATTGGGGCGGGCAATCGACGGCACTGTTGTTTCTGGCTGAAGAACTTGCCGCGCGCGGTCACGAGATTGTTGTGGCTGGGGTGAAGGATTCGGAGTTGATGCAGCGGGCGGCGAAAGCGGGAATGAGGACGTTTGACGCACTGGAATTGCGGCGCGGGTTTCGTCCGCTTTCGTTTCGCCGGGATCAAAAGCGTTTAGTGAAATTCTGGAACGAATTCAAGCCGGAATTAATTTTAACGAATGGTTCGCAGGACACGTGGGCGTGTGGGTTGGCGCGGTGGTCGAAATATCGGGGCGCGAAGCTGGTGCGCTGGCGCCACAACAGTTTTGTCGTGGCGACTCATGTGTTCAATCGTTGGCTGTATCGATCGCTGATTGATCACGTGGTCGTCAGTTCAGCGGCGATCACTCCGATTCTGACGAAAGGCGGATTGGTCACCGAAGATCGTGTGACGGTTTTTCCGCCGACGTCGAATCTGGATTCGTTTATTTCGGCGTCGGGTTTGCCGCGAAGCCATGCATTGCGCGAGGAATTGAAGGTCGCGCCAGGCGGGACGTTGACAGTTAGCGTTGGGCGATTGGCTGTTGAGAAGGGCCATGACACGTTGATCCGCGCGTGGCGGCGGGTGGTGAATGAATTACCCGACGCAAAACTTGCGATAGCGGGGCTGGGGGAACAACCGCCGCTGAAGATGATTATTGATGAATTGGCGTTGCAGCAGCACGTGTATCTGCTGGGTTTTCGCAACGATGTGCCGATGCTTTACAACGCGGCGGATCTGGCGGTGTTGGCGCCGGTCGCGGGGGAATCGTTCGGGATTGCGTTGCTGGAAGCGTACGCGGTTGGGCGGGCGTGTGTGGCGACGGATGTGGGCGGGGTGGGCGATTTGGTGATCAACGATCAGACCGGGTTTCTGGTCAAGCCACGGGATGAAGCGGGGATTGCGGCGGCGCTTGTTCGCTGTCTGAAAGAACCGGAGTTGCGCGAACGTTTTGCCCGGGCGGGGCATGCGCGGGTGTTGGAACATTTCACGCCTCAGAAATTGGGCGATGTGGCGGAGAATTTGTTTAAGGCGTTGGTCAAGTAGACAACCTCTAAACTCTATTGAGCGGCATTACAGGCCCTTAGCTTATTCTTGCTTTGTCGCGCGCAAAACTTCTTCCATTGTAGTTCGGCCTTCCATGATGATGCGCCAACCATCGTCGCGCAAGCTTTTCATACCTTGCGTCGTGGCGATTTTGCGGATTTCGCCGGTGGAGGTTCGGGCCAGAATCGCTTGCTTGATTTGTTCGGTCACGCCCATCATTTCGCAGATGACCGTTCGTCCGCGGTAGCCGGTGCCCTGACATTCGCGGCAGCCTTTTCCGCGATACAGCTTGGCGGGCATGGGGCGGCCTTTGTCGACGCGGGCGATTTCTTTCGCGCTGATCGGCACTTCTTCTTTGCAGTGTTTGCAGATCAACCGGACGAGACGTTGGGCGAGAACGCCTTCGAGAGACGAGGCGACCAAAAAAGGTTCGATGCCCATGTCGACGAGTCGTGTCAAGGCGCCGGGAGCGTCGTTGGTGTGCAGCGTTGAGAAGACGAGATGCCCAGTGAGCGAGGCTTGGACGGCGATTTCAGCGGTTTCGCAATCGCGGATTTCGCCAATCAGAACCACGTCGGGATCGTGGCGCAGAATGGATCGCAAACCGGAGGCGAACGTCAGCCCGGCTTTCGTGTTGACTTGAATTTGATTGATGCCGGTGAGTTGGTATTCGACGGGATCTTCGATCGTGATGATCTTCAGATCGGGCGTATTAATACGTGACAAGGCGGCGTAGAGTGTCGTTGTTTTTCCGCTGCCGGTGGGGCCGGTGACGAGGAAGATTCCGTGTGGAAGGTCGAGGATGTGTTGGATGAGTCCGATGTCGTCGGCGCACATACCGAGTTGCTCGAGATCAAGTTGCGTTTGCCCACGATGCAGCAGGCGCAGGACGACGCCTTCGCCGTGGAGCATCGGGATCATCGAGGCGCGGACGTCCACTTCGGCGGTGCCGATTTTCAGCTTGATGCGGCCGTCCTGGGGCAGGCGTTTTTCGGCGATGTTCAGATGCGCGAGAATTTTCAGGCGCGAGATGATCGAGGCCTGGTACTGTTTGACGGTGGGCGGAATGTTCGCTTCCTGCAGCACGCCGTCGATGCGGTAACGCACGCGCAGCTCGCGTTCGAACGGCTCGAAATGAACGTCGGTCGCCCGGAGGTGGATGCCTTCGGCGAGAACCTGGTTGACGAATTTGATGATCGATGCTTCGCCCGCTCCGTCGGCGAGATCGACGTTGTCTTCGGGTTCGTCGTTGAGCACTTCGATGCCGTTTGCGCTCTCTTCGTTGGCCATCGATTCGAGCGTGTCGGCACCGACGCCGAGATGGCGGCGAACGCAGCGATCAATATCGATGCTGGGCGCGAGTTGCAGGCGGACGTCGAGGCCCGTCGCGAGGCGCAGTTCGTCGAGGCCGGTTGTTTCGAAAAAGCGCGGAGAAGCGACGGTCACCGTGCCATTTTCCAGGGTCAGAGGAATCAGCCGGTGCCTGAGCAGAACGCGGACGGGGAACGTGCGCAGAAATTCTTTGCTGGGATTGTACGCTGAGAGATCAGCCATCGGGACGCCGAAGCGTTCCGAGAAGAACTTCAGCGCGAGGTCTTCCGTCGCGGCACCGGACGCAATGACGGCTTCGTCGACGGGTTTGCCATCGGACGTGATTTGCTTTTGAGCGAGTGCGGCACCGTTCGCGTCAATGACACCTGCTCGCACCATCTGTTCCAGGACTCGATCCACACTGCGCTCCCATATATTTCCAAGGCGACGAATTTAAATACAATCGATGCCACACCGCGCGGTTTATTGTTTCATTGAGCACGCAGATACGTCACGAATCAGTAGTATCTCTTGTTAGCATCCATCCTGAAATTTTCTGATTCAATCGATCGAAATTCTACTTCGTTTCCAATTGCACGACGAGTTTATCGAGGCCCTCGAGATTGGCTTTCAAGCGTGTTTCGGCGTCTTCGCCGGTGTGGTTGAGGATGCCGATGCGGCCTTTGTAGCCGCTGTCGCGGATTGTTTTCAGGAGGGACAGATCCAGATCGCCTGTCCCGACAACCAGAATCTTCTCGCCCTTTTTATCCCCTCCCAGGGTCATGCCGTTGATGTTGATCGCGTGCAAATAGGGGAGCATTTTTGTCAGTGCCTCGGGCAGTCGGTTGAGGTGTTCGTGGCCGTGGTGCAGGTTGTAGATGATTCCGACGTTTTGCGCTCTGAGTTCTTCGGCGATCGCGACCATCGACTCGGGCTCGCCGTTCCATCCACCGTGGTTGTAAAGTTCGACGCTGCAACCGATTTTAGCAGCGGCTTCGGCGATGGGGCGAATCTTTGCAGCTTCAGCCATGATGCGCGATTTGCGTTCGTCGTCGGTCGGGGTGGCTCCACCGGCGCACATCACCCACAGTTGCGTTTTGACGCCGTGTTTTTCGAGGACGGAGAGAATGGTTTGGGCGTCTTTGTTTAACGCGTTGGGAAACCACCAGGCGCTGAGTTCGACGTTGTGTTTTTTCAGCGCGTCGATTTCGGCATCGAACGTTGGGATGTGTTCGGCGCGCCAATCGTAGGCGAAATGTTTGAATCCGAGTTTTTCGAGCATGGCCGCGCGTTCTTCGGGACCGCGTTTTTTTGCGTCGAAGGGGACGATACACCACGCGACGAGATTGTCCCGCGAGTAAAGGCTTTCGGCTGAGCGCACAAACGGCACGGCCATCAATAGCGCGAGATAACAGAAGGCGAATCGGTGAAGCGACATGAGTGGCCTTTTTAAAAACGAAAGGGCGGCTTCCCGGCGGCCCTTCCGAAATTACTTTGCGGAGACGTCTAGGCAGACGACGCCTTTGGTGCTGCGGGCGTAGAGGTGGCCACCGCTCACGACAGCTTGATTCCATGTCTTTTCCAAACCCTTGCCCGTCGGGGCTGCGAGTTCGAAGGCTTGGGTTTTCGCGACTTCTTTGTAGCCTTTTTCGGACGCTTCGCACAAGACGACCTGGCCCATGTCGCCGAGGATCAGAATCTTGCCGTCGACGAACGCGGTGCCGCCCTGACCGAAACCGGCTTGCGACCACATCACTTTTCCGGTCGCCATTTCGATGCATTTCAAGGGTTCTTTGCCGAATTCCTTGAATCCGATCAAGCCGTACAGGTAACCGTCGTGATACACGGGCGTCGACCAATGACTGGGCATTTTCTGATCGGCCCACGCTTCGATCGCCTTGAATGTGTCGCCTTCTTTGGTGATTTTACAGGCGCCGCCACCGACGGAATAGCCAGCGGAGCAATAGACAATGTCACCACCGACGACGGGGGAAATGGCAGTCGAAACGTTCCATCGGAAGGGGTAACGCCACAGTTCCTTGCCGGTTTCGGTTTCGAGACTGACCAGGCCTTTTTTCGTGAAGAAAATGACCTGCCGCTTGCCGTGAATGGTGGCGACGGTCGGCGTGCAATGCGTCAAATCTTCGGTGCCGGTCTTCCAGGCGACGTTACCTGTTTTGATATCGAAGGCCATCAGCGCGGAGCCCGCGCCGCCGCAGTGAACGAAAAGGAGATTGCCGTCGATCACCGGCGAATTCGCGCAACCCCAGGCACTGATTCCACCGGTCTTCAATTGGACGCCGCCGCCGAATTCTTTTTCGCAATCGTGGGCCCAAACGGGCTTGCCCGTCGCGGCATCAAAGCAGGCGATGTTGAGGTACGTGCCAACCGCGTAGATGTGGCCGTTGACCACGGCGGGCGTTGAGCGTGGACCGTCGTTACCGGAATGTTCGAAGAGAATCGTCGGGCCGACTGGAGCGGCCCACAGCTGTTTGCCGGTCTTGGCGTCGAGGCAGACAACCGATTCTTCGCCTCCGCGTTCTGAACCTTTGGCTTTTGCAGCGGCGCCGGGCGGGCCTTTCGTTTCGGCCATGATGTAGACTTTGTCACCGACAACGGCGGGCGTTCCCAAGCCTTCACCGATAGCCACTTTCCAAGTGACTTTCGGTCCGCCGGTTGGCCATGTGGTCGAAATCTTTTCATCTGACGCCCCGTCATGATTCGCGCCGAACCATTGCGGCCAATCGGATGCCTGGATCGAGCAGGCGAAACTAGCGAGAAGGAGTGCAAACGTGACGTGGCGCATGAGGGGAGAGTTCCTGTGGTTTTTGACGAGTCGATACAGAGCTGTACACCGGAATTGGCGCAGAGTGAGCGAAATTTACTCGAGGCCGAAGCTATCGTCGACGAGGACGCTGAGGGCTTCAAGCGCAGCTTCGGCGTCGTCGCCACTGGCCCGGAAGACGAATGTGTTGTCGTCGTTGGCCGTTTCGCCGACCATGAAGGCGGCGAATTCAATCATGTCGAGGATGCTTTTGGCGTTGAATTCGCGCTGGTTTTTATAGGCACGAATGTCACTCTTGAATTTGACCGCAACTGACACGATGCGCTGAGCGGGGCGCATGTGCAAGCCGTTCTTGTGTGTGAGGTTTATGTTTTTCTCAAGCCAAGTTGCCGTCATCACCCATCCACCGCATGCGAAGCCCATTGAAATACGCTGCAGCCTATAAAGGTAAGTCAGTTTGGTAAAAAAATCCAGTGTTCTTTTTAATATATATTACGTTACGCCTACAATGTGAAGGAGCGGCAAAGAGAGAATCGACATTGTGCATTCACTTCCGCGTTTTCCCCCGAAAGCAAACGGCGTTCCCGTTCTATGTTACACTTGAATCTGAAGTCATTCGATGAACGGTTTTTAACGGCTTTAAAATCGAATAACGCGAATAGACACGAATAATTCTCGCAGAAAGTCTTAAAATTTTCGCTTGGTTCGCGCCAGATACTGCTCCTTCAACTGCACGTTGGCCCCATACCCGGCGATGAATCGCCGGGCTACCATTGAAGCAGTCCCTCCGGGACGTTAAACAGTCGTTGTAGTACTACTTATAGATGTTAAAGCAGTTCTCCGTTAAGAGCCAACTGGCAATACATGACGGCGCTCAGTGTTTTCGCGTCGTGTACTTTTCCGGAAGCGATGGCTTTGCGCAGTTGTTCCGGTGAAAACGGAATGGGGGGGTCGATGTATTCGTCATCGTCCTGGTCGGCTTTGGCCGGCTTCAAGTCCCACGCTTTGAAAAGGTGGATGACTTCGCTGCTGTAACCGGGCGCCAATAGGATCGCTCCAAGCTTCTTCCATTTTTTGGCGGAGCAGCCAATTTCTTCGATCAATTCACGTTTGGCGCAGGCCAGCGGGGCTTCGCCTTTTTCCAAGGTGCCGGCGGGAATTTCGTGGAGCCAATCGTTGGCGGCGGGGCGGAATTGTTTGATCAGCAGGACGTTGCCATCGGCATCGAAGGGGATGATCGCGACGGCTCCGGGGTGATGAATCGTGTGGCGCTGGAACGAGTGGCCATCGGGAGCGGTCCACTGTTCGTCGTGGACGCTAAAAACGCGGCTCTGCAGCACGGACTTGCTTTTTGCCAACTTGAATTTTCCGGCCATGGATACTCCTTAATGATGCGGTTGAAAAGTGTTCTTTAGTTTAGCTGAACTTGCGTTGGGGTGAAGGGGCAAAATGAGGCTGTGGGTAGACATTTGCGAAAAAATGTCATGGTGAAATGGGTCGTTGCTCCATGGAGTTAATGACACAAATTGTCACTTTCGCAAGATTTATAGTGTTTGGTTATGCTCTTGATGAATCTTTACAATGGCCTGAGCCTTGCGCCTGTGGATGAAAGTGAATTCATTATAAAGGAGTAAACAGGATGAGCATGCGTTGCGGATTTACGTTGATTGAATTGATGATTGTGGTCGCGATCATTGCTATTATTGCAGCGATTGCGATTCCGAACTTGATGCGCAGCCGCATGGCGGCGAACGAAACGGCTGCGATTGCGGCGTGCAAAGCTTTCTGCACGGCCGAAGATATTTATCGACGCACCGACTACAACAAAGACGGCATTCTGGAATACGCGACGTTTCTGCATGGGTCCAACAGCCTTCTTGAAAACACGATCGGTGCGGG
>JANXLS010000738.1 GCA_025355035.1 Planctomycetota bacterium
AAGGGCGAAGCCGACATTGTCTTGATGGGTACGCTTGAAAAGGACGGCGTGGCCAGCGCGTTTTCGGAAGATCGCAAAGGGGGCAAGGCGATCGCGGCGAAGACGGGTGATGCGATTGCCGGGGGAAAAGTCGGCGTGATCACGGTCGGCGCGATTGAGTTTGTTGTCGGCGACAAGACGACAAAGATTTTGATGGGAAGCAATTTGCAGGGGGGTGTTTCCAGTGCCAAGCCGCTTGATCCCACGTCCACGGGATCGACGGTGTCGAGCACAGGCGGCGCAAATGGGGGGGCGGGAGGTGCCGACGATCCGAATCTTTCGATCATCGAAAAACTCCGCCGCAAACGACAGAAGGAATTGAATCGATGATGAAAGTATCCGTCGCGGCGCTTGCCATTCTGGCGCTCGCACTTCGTTGTAGCGCCACGTTTGCAGCGGACGACGACAAGAAGCCGGCGGCCTCCGTGAAGATGGAGTTCAAGGACGCGGCGCTCGATACGGTGCTCGAACAACTCAGCGACTCCACGGGTTTGATCATTGTCAAAGACGCGGCGATCGACAGCCGCATCACGATCATCAGCAAGCAGGCGATGAATCTTGAAGACGCAATTTCGTTGTTGAACACGGTGCTGAAAGAAAAGGGTTACGTCGGAATTCGCACGGGGAAGATTTTAAAAATTGTGCGGCTCGAAGAAGCAAAGACGCGCAATATTCCGGTGCGCACGGGCAGCGATCCGACGAAAGTGGAAGCGAACGACGACGTCGTCACGCAGGTGATTTCAATCAAGTATGTCGATGCAGTGCAGCTCAAAAAAGATTTCGCTCCCTTCATGCCGAGCTACGCGAATCTGTCGGCGAACGCGAGCAGCAACACGTTGATCGTCACGGACACGGGCGCGAACATCAAACGCATGCTGGAGATCATCAGCGCGCTCGACACGCAGACGAGTACGGTCGCTTCCGTCAAAGTTTTTCAATTGAAATATGCCAGCGCAACGTCGGCAGCGAAATTAATCACGGATGTATTCAAGCCCGAAGGCGCGAGTCAGCAGCAACAGAACGGCGCTGGCGGCTTCTTCGGTCGCTTCCGACCGCAATTCGGGGGGCCGGGCGGCGGTGGGGGCGGTGGCGAAAATCAAGACAAGGAGCAGGGCCATCAGGCTCAAAAAGTATCCGCTTCGGCCGACGAACGCACAAACACAGTCGTCGTGAGCGCGTCGCCAGACGCTCTCA
>JANXLS010000106.1 GCA_025355035.1 Planctomycetota bacterium
GGCCATCGTTGGGCCGACGAGCCGGCCCTGGCGTGGCTCTCGTTGATCAACGAAGGCTGCTTCGGAAATTTCACGAAACAGATGCAGGCGATCCCCGAATGGAAGACGTTGTGGAACGCGTGGCTTGCGAAGAAATACGCGACGCGCGACGATCTCGCGAAGGCGTGGGGCAATGTGCTGAAAACCGATGAAGACGCAAGCAAAGGAAGCGTCGCGACACCGAACAATGTTTATGGCGGGAATGCGCGGTCGCGCGACGAGAATCTTTTTCTCGTCGAAAAAGAACGCGAAATGGTTGTGAAGATGTCGACGTTTCTTCACGACGAAATTCATTGCGGCGCGTTGATCACGAATTCAAACGCGTGGACCAATCACGCGACCGACCAGCTCAAGCGCGAAGTGTATGACTACGTCGACGATCATTTCTACGTCGATCACCCGCAGTTCTTGGAACGCGACTGGAACCTTCCCAGCAAGTGCGACAACGCGAGCCCGATTGCGAGCGGCGCGACGGGCGGCCGGGCGTGCGCATTCACGCGCCTCTTTGACAAGCCGTTCACGATCACAGAATACAATTATTCCGGGCCGGGGCGCTATCGAGGCGTGGGGGGCATTTTGACGGGCGCGATGGGTGCGCTGCAAGGGTGGTCGGGGATTTGGCGATTCGCCTACGCGCACGACCACAGCAAATTGTTTCAGCCGGTGCGCATGGATTATTTCGACATGGTCGGCGATCCGCTGGGCCAAGCGGCCGAACGCGCGTCGATGTGTTTGTTCCTGCGCGGGGATATGAAGGTTGCGCCTCACGCAGCGACGATTTCGATGACAGAAGACGAGCTGAAGAATCCGCCGACGAAGATTCCGAAACTTGCGGCGGGATGGCATTGGGCGGCGTGGGTGACAAAGATTGGGACGCGCGTTTCAAAGTCCGGGGAACTTACTTCATCCCATCCGAACGAAATTGCTTTTCCGTTGAATTGGCAGGAACGCGGCTTAGAGCACGCGAAGCCTTTTGCGTACGATGCGAAGCCGGAGGAAATTGTCGAGTCGTTGAAAAAACTCGGCGCGTTAAACAACGATAATCCGACTGATCCGGCGAAGAATTTTTTCCAGAGCGAAACCGGCGAGATCACGATCGATGCTCCGAACGATCAGATGACTTTGAACACGCCGAAGACCGTCGGCGGGTATGCGAAATCGGGGAAGACGATTTCGACGGCGAATGTCTCGATCACAATTCAGGACACAGATGCAACGGTCTGGGTGAGTTCGCTGGACGCGGACGCGATTCCGACGAGCAAGCGATTGTTGGTCACGCATCTGACTGACTTGCAGAACACCTCCATAAAATACTCGGAAGGCGCACGCAAAACACTGACGGACTGGGGGCGGTTGCCGCATCTGGTTCGCAACGGAAAAGCGCTGGTGCGCTTGCACCTGGCTGTTCCGCAACGCTACGAAATATACGCGCTTTCGACGAGCGGAAAACGGTTCGGCAAGATTGAAGGACAAGTCAAAGAGGGCTGGCTGGAGTTCACGGCCAACGTCGGCGGAAACACGGACGAAGGTGCGCGGATGCTTTATGAATTGGTGTTGATGAAGTAGAACGACACGGGCAGGCGGGACGGGATTGGAGGGCAAATGGGCGACATTTTTATCACTGAAAATTTTCTGTTGGAAAACAAGTCCGCGGAGACGCTGTATCACGAATTCGCGAAGGACGCGCCGATCTTCGATTACCACTGCCATCTTCCACCCAAAGAAATCGCGGACGATCATCGCTTCGAGAACCTCACGCAGATTTGGTTGTACGGCGATCATTACAAATGGCGCGGAATGCGCGCGGATGGCGTGGAGGAAAAGTACATCACGGGCCAGGCTAGCGATTGGGAAAAGTTTCAGAAGTGGGCGGAAGTCGTCCCGCACACCTTCCGCAATCCGCTCTATCATTGGACGCATCTCGAATTGAATCGACCTTTCGGTGTCAGCGATCGATTGTTGAGCCCAGACACGGCAAAAAGCATTTGGGATGAGTGCAACGCAAAACTCTCCCGGCCGGAATTTTCGTGCCGGGGCATCATGAAGCAGATGAAGGTCGTATTGACGTGCACGACCGACGACCCGACGGACAGCCTCGAACACCACATCAGAATTGCCGCTGATAAAACGTTCGGAATCAAAGTACTGCCGACGTTTCGTCCGGACAAGGGCATGGCCGTTGAATGTTCGAAGACGTTCAATATGTGGGTGGACAAACTTGCGGCGGTCAGCGGAATTCACATCGCCGATTGGCAGTCGTACATCGACGCGATTCGCAAACGCCACGATTTTTTTCACTCGGTGGGAGGCCGGCTTTCCGATCACGGGCTCGAAACGGCGTACGCGGAAAACTACACGGAATGGGAGATCAAGAATATCTTCGCGAAAATTCGGCGCGGGTATGAATTGGATTGCCTGGAAGCGCTCAAATTCAAATCCGCGATGCTGTACGAATTCGGCGTGATGGACCACGAAAAGAAATGGACGCAGCAGTTCCACATCGGCGCGTTGCGGAACAACAACACGCGACTGCTGGGCGCGCTCGGCCCGGATACGGGTTTCGATTCGATGGGCGATTGGCCGGTGGCGCAGGCGTTGTCGCGCTTCCTGAATCGATTGGACAGCGAGAACAAATTGGCGCGGACGATTCTGTACAACAACAACCCGAAGGACAATGATGTGTTCGCGACGATGACCGGGAATTTCCAGGACGGCACCATTCCGGGGAAACTGCAATTCGGAAGCAGTTGGTGGTTCCTTGATCAACTTGACGGCATGACAAAACAGATCGAATCGCTCTCGAACATCGGGTTGTTGAGCCGCTTCGTTGGGATGATCACGGATTCGCGGTCGTTCTTGTCCTACACGCGTCATGAATATTTCCGGCGGCTGCTGTGCAACATTCTCGGCGACGAAATCGAACGCGGTGTCCTTCCGCGCGACATGAAATTGATCGGCAAAATGGTGCGCGATATTTCGTACGACAATGCTGCAAATTATTTTGGGTTTGATTTGAACAAGTAGCTATTGACTCGCGAGTCT
>JANXLS010000115.1 GCA_025355035.1 Planctomycetota bacterium
ATCCCGAATTGCCCCCGCCCGATAGTATACTCGGCTGTCAAGTCGCGAATGAAGAGCGGGTTTGTGCGACAGGCTCTGTTGCTATCAAAAACAGCAGTTCCCAACGTGTCGGCTCCACCCTCGTAAATATCCAGGACGCGACAAGTGTCGCGAATCCCAAATTTGCTCCGGCTTCGGGTTCATATCCGACGGGACAAATCGTAACGATTTCCTGTACAACGCCGGCAAACGCGATTTACTATACCCTTGACGGCAGTCTTCCTACGGCATCCTCAACACGATTTACTGGCCCGATAAGCGTCTCCACCACGACTTCTATTAGAGCGCTTTCAGTAGCCTCTGGTGCAAGCAGCTCGGTTGTCTTAGCAACTTATGTTATTGGAACAGCGAAACCGACGATCGTGAGCGTTTCGCCCAACCCTGTTACCGGATCAAATATTGTTCAGCCACTCACAATTAACGGAACCGGCTTCGTTTTTGGGTGCAACGTGACGTTGCGCTCGGGCGGTATCACTTATGCTAATCGAACCATAAGTACTTTCAGCAGCACTCAACTTGTCATCAATCCAATTTTCACATTGGCCGCTCAATCCTGGACCGTAGAAGTGATCAACCCGGATGGTGGAACTACCGGACAGTTTAATTTCAATGTCGTCGCACCTGGTCCGGCTCCGACGATTAGCAGTGTGAGTCCAAACCCCGTAACTGGTTCAAGCACTACTCAGGCGTTTACAATAAATGGCACAGGCTTTGTTTCTGGTTGTAATGTAACGTTGCGAACTGGGGGAAATGTTTACGGGAATCGAGCTATTAGTTCGTTCAGTAATTCACAGATTGTCATTAATCCGAATTTCACGCCTGTCACCCAGGCTTGGACGGTAGAAGTGATTAATCCGGACGGCAAGACGACTGGCCAGATTACTTTTAATGTTGTCGCGCCGGCTCCGACACCGACGATTAGCACTGTCAGTCCAAACCCTGTGACCGGTTCGAACAGCACTCAGGCTTTTACTATCCAAGGAACCGGATTTGTATCCGGCTGCAATGTTACTTTGCGGACTGGGGGAAATGTCTACAGCAATCGCGCTATTATTTCGTTCAGCAACACGCAGATTGTCATCAACCCGAATTTCACGGCGGTCGCACAATCTTGGACAGTGGAGGTGATCAACCCGGATGGCGGGACCACCGGTCAAATGTCTTTCAACGTCATCGCGCCGATAGCAGCACCGACGATTAGCGGCGTTAATCCGAACCCAGTGACTGGTTCCAACAGCCCGCAGGCGTTCACCATTAACGGCACTGGCTTTATCTCTGGCTGCAACGTGACCCTGCGGACGGGCGGAAATGTTTACAGCAATCGTGCGATTAGTTCTTTTAGCACCACGCAGATTGTCATCAATCCGAATTTTACGGCGGTTGCTCAATCTTGGACTGTTCAGGTGATCAATCCCGATGGCGGAGCCACCGGCCAAACCAGTTTCAACGTAATTGCGCCGACAGTCTCACCGACAATTAGCAACGTTAATCCGAATCCTGTGACTGGTTCGAATAGCGCGCAAGCGTTTACAATAAATGGCACGGGCTTTGTATCTGGGTGCAACGTAACATTACGGACTGGGGGTAACGTTTACAGCAATCGAACCATCAGTTCGTTCAGCGGAGCGCAGATAGTCATCAATCCAAATTTTACCGCGGTCGCGCAATCCTGGACCGTGGAAGTGATCAATCCGGATGGCAAGACAACCGGGCAGTACAGCTTTAATGTTGTCGCTCCGATAGCAGCACCAACTATTAGCAGTGTGAGTCCGAATCCAGTGACCGGCTCAAACGTCGCACAAGCCTTTACGATTAATGGCGCGGGATTTGTCTCCGGCTGCAATGTTACACTTCGAGTTGGAAGTAGCGTTTACAGTAATCGTGCCATTAGTTCCTTTAGCAGCACGAAAATCGTTATCAACCCGAATTTTACGACTACTCCGCAAAATTGGACCGTCGAAGTGATCAACCCGAATAGTGCGACGACAGGTCAATACCAGTTTCAGGTTAAATGATATGGATTCTTGTAGCCCGTAACGCGAAGAATCCGATTGATGCTTCAGTGCTGAATGTCGCGCTCAGTAATAATCGGGAAATTTAATGACGGTTAATCCAGCCGCCTACTAATACAGCGGCTGGATTCTTCGGGAATGCCTAATTGAATGCCGCCGTCAGCACCTGATTCAGTGCCTTGAAACCATCACATTGCCGCGCCGGCGACTGCCCCTTCATGACTTCGGTGCAGCTCTGGTAGAGATTCCAGCCGTTCTTCTCGGCGAACTCCGCGTGACGCGGGCATTCGAACTCCCGAATCACCGGCAGGATGTCTGACGACGAGAACGCGCCGGCCTGGGCCAGTTCCACAGTGAGTGAGTGCGCCTTCGTCCGGTTCAGCCGCCGGGAGCGCAACTGCTCGTACGTCTGATTGAAGCCGCGCAAACTTTCCATGAACGCATCCAGCGCGGTGTCGATCGACGCGACCAGATCGAGACCGCTGGTGTGCTTCCGCGAAATGATGTGTTCGGCGGACAACACGCCGTTTGCGCAGACGAACACGCGAGCGCCGGACAGAATCGACAGCGTGAAGCTTTTGTCGTGGCTGTTACGAATCCCGGCGCTTGGCACACAGCCAG
>JANXLS010000150.1 GCA_025355035.1 Planctomycetota bacterium
TGCAACAGGCCGTCGACGCGTTGTTCGACAACGGCCGCTGCAAACGCGCCGTGCTTGGAACGGGTAACCGCCCGTTGAAGTCTTTGAGCGACATGATCAAGGGCAAGCAAGGTCGTTTCCGCGAAAATTTGCTCGGAAAACGCGTGGATTATTCAGCGCGATCCGTGATCGTCATCGGACCGAATTTGAAGCTGAATCAGTGCGGTATTCCGAAGAAGATCGCATTGGAACTCTTCCAGCCGTTTATCATCCGTAAGCTGAAGGAACAGGGCTACGCGGACACGATCAAGAGCGCGAAGAAGATTCTGGAGCGCAAGGACGACGAAGTCTGGGACGTGTTGGAAGAAGTCATCAAGGGTCACCCCGTGATGCTCAACCGCGCGCCCACGCTGCATCGCATGGGTATCCAGGCGTTTTATCCTGTGCTGGTTGAAGGCGACGCGATCAAGCTGCATCCGCTGGTCTGCGCCGGATTCAACGCCGATTTCGACGGCGATCAGATGGCCGTGCACTTGCCGCTGTCGCTGGAAGCGCAGGTCGAAGCCGGCATGTTGATGATCTCGACGAACAACATCTTCTCGCCCGCTCACGGTAACCCGGTCATCACGCCTGACTTGGACATCGTGATGGGCACCTACTTCCTGACGTCTGAAGGCAAGGCGATCAAGGGGCAGGGGATGAAATTTGGCTCGAAGGAAGAAGTTTTCTTAGCGCATGACGAGGGCCGCGTTGGCAAGCGTGCCAAGATTTGGGTTCGCATCAAGGGTCGCAAAGTTGTCGGCCCGGATTGGACTCAGATGGTTTCGAAGAACGATCTTTTCGAAACGACGGTTGGCCGCGTGATCTTCAATGACGTGCTGCCGAAGGGCATGCCGTTCTACAATATGACGCTGGACAAGGGCAAGCTGAAGAAGGTCGTTTCGGACTGCTATCAAATCCTGAATCGTTCCGACACCGTGGCGTTGCTGGATCGCTTAAAGGAGCAGGGCTTCCATGAAGCGATGCTCTCGGGCATCAGCTACTCGGCGTCCGATTTGAAGATTCCTGAAATCAAGGAAAAGGAAGTCGCGATCGCCGACGGTCTCGTCGCGCAGACTCAGAAAGCGTACGAACGCGGTCTGATCACGGACGGCGAACGTTACCGCAAGACGATCGACATTTGGACTCACGTCCGCGAAAAGATCTGGAAGTCGGTGATGGAGGCGTTGCGCCAGGACGAACGACCGGAAGATCCGCATTACGTGAATCCGATTTACTACATCGTTCACTCCGGTTCCCGTGGTAATTTGCAGCAGATCGGACAGCTCTGCGGTATCCGTGGATTGATGGCGAAACCGAACGGCACGATTATCGAAACGCCGATCAAGGCGAACTTCCGCGAAGGCTTGAAGGGACTTGAATACTTCTCCTCGACGCACGGCGCCCGCAAGGGATTGGCCGACACGGCGTTGAAGACGGCGAATTCCGGTTACCTGACACGCAAGCTCGTTGAAGTCGCGCAGGACGTTGTCGTCACGTGCCCGGACTGCGATACGCTAAATGGCTTGACCAAGGGCGCGGTGTATCGTGGCGAGCAGGTCGAAGTGTCGCTGGCGGATTCGATCCGCGGGCGCACGGCGTGCGACAAGATCGTGCATTTGATGACCGGCGAAATGATCGTCAAAGAAGGTCAGTTGATCACGCCGCAAATCTCGCAGAAGATCGAAGACTTCCTGGGTCGCGACGGCAAGATCCGCGTCCGATCGCCGCTGTTGTGCGAAGCGAAACTCGGTTGCTGCGCGAAATGCAACGGCATGGACATGTCAACGGGCGGGCTGGTGGAAATCGGCACGTCGGTGGGCGTCATCGCGGCGCAGTCCGTCGGTGAACCGGGCACGCAGTTGACGATGCGCACGTTCCACGTGGGTGGACTGGGAACGAAGGCGGTCGAAGAGTCTGAAATCAAGTCTCGAACGGCCGGTATCATCAAGCTCGTCGGCTGCCAGTCAGTGACGAACGAAAAGGGTGAAAACATCATCCTGAATC
>JANXLS010000168.1 GCA_025355035.1 Planctomycetota bacterium
CTGGCGTCGCGCTGGTTCACCGGCAGTTCGGTCGCCACGTCGTCTTCCTTCACGGGCGCCAAAGTGCTCTACACAACACCGGGCGTCTTGAAAATTCCGCTTTCATCCATTCCTGCCGGAATGAACGCGAATCGTCTTGTGATTCAGCGTGAGGGTCGAACGATTCCCGCGCTGGCGGTGACCCCAGAAGCACTTTTGGTTTACGGCCAAGGGTATCAGGACGAGTACACAGATAAGGACGCACTCTTCCTCCGCAACACGAGCGGTGCCACTGCGGCTGGATCGGTGACCCAGGCGACTGGACTCTTCGCAAGCGCGCAGAACGTGAACACGCAAACTTCGGCAGTGGTGACGACGGACTTCCACGATCAGTACTTTGATTTCACCGTCAATGCTTACCGTCCGTACAACTATCCGCCGTGGTTCTCGGGTAATTTCTTGTCCGCCAGCGACAGCGCCGGCACGAATTGGTCGTTCCCGATCGTGACGCCCAATGCCAGCGGTGGCGCTGCAACCCTTACGATTAATGTCTGGAGTTTGACGCAGAGTACCGATGTCACGCCGGATCACGCGTTGCAGGTTCTTGTCAATGGAACACCGGTTGGACAGGCCTCGTGGAGTGGCGGTGGAAAGATGCTCCAATTGACGATGCAGGTGCCGTCAAGCGTTTTGAACGCGGGCAACAATACGGTCAATCTCGTGACTCCGCCCATTGTTGGGGTGGTAAGCCAGACGGCGCTGCTTCATTCGATGAGCGTTGCGTACACGCGCCAGCTTGACGGCTCGAAGCCGTTTAGTCTCTACAATTCCAGCGGGACGAGCCAACTTTACGAATTGAGCAATCTGCCGAGTGCCGATGCATGGGTCGTTGACGCTCGATTCCCGGATCGTGCCGCGCTGGTGCCGTACGAATCCAAGGCTCAGAGCGATGGCACGTTCAAGATTCGCTTCAACGCGAATTCGGGCGGAACGGGTCAGTTCCAAGTCGTTCCGACCGGCATGGAAAACGCTCCGTTCGCAGTGACAAAGCGACTCGTTAAACCGCTCAAGAACACGAACAGTTACCTTGCGGTTGGACCGGCGCAATTCAGTGCAGGCACGCAACCGCTTGTGATGCAGCGCTCAAAAGAAGGTTTGCGCGCTCAGTTCGTCGATCAGGAACAGGTCTTCGATTATTACAACTACGGTCGATACGGCCCGTCAGGTATTCAGAAAGCGGTGCAATCGACGCGACCGCAATACTTGCTCCTGGTCGGCAGGACGATTTACGACTATCGCAACTACGAAGGACAGAACATCGATCCATTGTGTCCGACGTTCCTGGTCTCGACAACGTTCTGGTCGCAAGCGACATCCGATTCGCTGTTCGGAGACTTGGGACGCGGCTATTCCGAAGTTGCCGTGGGCCGGTTGCCGATCACAACGACGGATGAATTGAGCATTACCGTCAAACGTATTCTCAGCAACTCCGGCGCACCGCGATCGGGTATTCGCGTTCACGCGTTGGCCGACACAGCCGATCCGTCGACTGCGGATTTCCCCGCGCAGTCGACCGCGGTAAGCCAGTTGTTCCCGGATATCACGTGGCAACCCAACTACTTTGGCGTCACGTATCAGTCCTTGCAAGATGTCCAGAACGCTCTGACGACTGCGGCCGACGGAGGGGCCGACTGGATATTATACGTCGGACACGGTAACGCGGCGCGCTTGGGTAAGGCGAACCCGAAGATACTCGATACCGATTTGGTGCAAGCATGGACCGGCAACGTCGTGTTGTTGCAATCGACGTGTACGGCAAATTGGATCGCTAAAAATGTATACGATTACAAGAGTATTGCCATTCAAGCGATGACCCAGCCGCAAGGCGGAATCAGCGCAAGCATCGGCACATCGACGTACATGAACTCCGATGTCGGGACCGAATTCCTGTCGCAGCTCATGAAGAATGCCGATCAGGGTGGAATGCGCTGGGGTACGGTGCTGATGAAGACGCAGCAGTGGTCGGCTGCAAAGAGTGGTGCGTTTTACAGCGACCTGAACAGAACGGAATTGCTCTTGGGCGATCCGGGAATGCCTGTGTTCGCACCTGCGGGCAAACAGTCGAGTGCAAACCCGGCCAAAGCAACTCAGGCAGTCGTTCCGCCGGTTGTTCCGGGAACTTTTTAAACGAACAGGTCCAACATCCTGCACAGTCAAACGATCGCGTTTGACTGCGCGGGAGGAATATCTAACGCAAGCACTCAGAAGCAAGGAGGGAGATCGATGGGGGCTCAAATGGGAACACATTGGATTCGGTCCAGCACCGTGGTTTGGGAAGAGCTGGACCGCGAAGCCATGCTGGTGCTGCCATCGAATGGAGCACGGTGTTTGTTGAATACTGCCGCGGCGACCCTCTGGAAAC
Source organism: Planctomycetota bacterium (assembly GCA_025355035.1). GTDB lineage: Bacteria > Planctomycetota > SZUA-567 > H5-PLA8 > H5-PLA8 > JANXLS01. The sequence goes on from JANXLS010000168.1 coordinate 2,402, forward strand.
TCTGCGACGGAAGCCGTAACATGGACCAGCTCACGCGAGCTTTTGTGCGGGCGAGTGGACGAAGCATGCGCCAATCCCGGCGTGAGGTCGCTGAATTTTGCGACAGATTTTGCAAATTGGGTTTCTTGCTGGGCAGAGATCGGATGTCGACCGCAGCGGTCTGTCCGACGACAGATTACTCTGTGGTCTTTCAAAGCGGTTTGACGGTCGGGCCGGCCTTTCGAAGTTTGAGTCTCGGTGCGTCCGGCCCTCGCCGGCGCCCGTCACCGCGAGGAAACAGCGGTCCAGGATAATAAGTTCACACCGGTTTGTGCCAGAACGGATTAAAATTTGTCATCGTTCGTTGGCTTGGGCGGTTTCACTGGTTTCAATTCTACCTCTGGTTTCTGCTCTGGCCGCGGCGTAACCGAGAGCGTCGTTACAACGGTCTGGCCGACGTTTACCGACACCGTTTTGACCTCCGTTGCAAAGTTTATTTGATATCCGATGACAACATAATAGCGGCCCACGGGAACACCGGTGAACTCGGCGGTGCCATCGCGTTGAACAGGTACGGTTCGCTGATGTTTATTGATGTATGAAAATCTGCCCGGCGAGCAGCCGCCCTCGGCATCGGCGATTGTGGCCTCCCAGTCATCCTTCAGCGGCTTGCCATCTGTGCCCACAACTTTGCAACGGATGATCCCTGGAACAGCCATGTGCAGCGCTACAGGGACTTCGCCAGTCTTGCGCACATTCTGGGCGTCTTGGGTCAATGTTTTCCACGACGTAAGACTCCAGAGAGTGCGAGGATTGAGCATCTCATACCCTGCACCTTTGCAGGAGAAATGCGCGTATCCAGAGGGCGCGCCAATAAACGTGAACCGGCCAGCCGCGTCGGTCTTCGTCGTCATCGTCTCCGGGGCTTGATACGTGGCACTATCGATGCCGAGCGCCTGTTCGATTTGGACAACGATTCCCGGGAGTG
>JANXLS010000200.1 GCA_025355035.1 Planctomycetota bacterium
CCGGGCGCGACGAATCTGGCAAAAGGAATTGGGCAATTGTTGGATAACGAAATGAAGCGCGACGAATTCGGCAGAGCGGCTCTGTTACGCGCGTTGTCCGTTTACGACTGGCGGGTTTTGGCTGCGCGTTTTGCGGCTGGATGTGGGGTGGGGAAGGAACGGGCGTAACGCTATTTTTTTACAGTCGAATCGACAACGGATTGGTAGACCGCCATTGTTTCCGCAGCGGTCTTGTCCCACGTGTAATGCTCGATCGCAGCGCGACCGCCACGCCCAATTTGTTCACGCAATATCGCGTCGGATTTCAATCGATCAATCCATTCGCCAAGAGCGGTGGAGTCCCACGTTGAACCGATGATCACACCGCTTAATCCGTGCTCGATCCATTCAGCGGCACCGGCAGCCGAACTTGCAATTACCGGCAAGCCAGATGCCATCGCTTCCGATACAACCATTCCAAATGTGTCGTAAAAGGTCGGGAAAACGAACACGTCTGCGGCTGCGTAATATTTTTGAATGGTCGGCGTATTTTGTCGAAAAATCACGCGGTCGGCACAATTTAATTGTTTGGCAAGTGCCTCGTAACGTTCAACGTTCGATGAGGAGACGCAGATCAGTGACATGTCGCGCGTTTTTGAAATCGCTTCGATTGCCGCAGGGCCCGCCTTTTGCATCTCGCCAACATAAAGCGCGACGAACCGGTCTTCAGTCAAGCCAAGTTCTTTGCGAAGTTCCGCGCGATGAAGGTTGCGATTGCGCGGGTGAAACGTTTCGCAGTCGACGCCGTGATACACGACAGTGACGTTGTCGGTTCGCTTGTAGTGGTTTTCGAGATCATTTTTGAGAAGCTGCGAAACTGCAATTACAGCGCGCGTCGTATGCTTTTGAAAGACGAAACTTTCGAGTGGTTCGACCAGTGTTCGAAAGATTTTTTGTTTGAGCGTCAAAGCTCCGCCATGTTTGATTTGCGCTTCGTACCAAGCCGGTTGACACATGTGTGCGGTGATGACGTTTTGCCGGAGGCCACTCAGCCCTTGTGCGTGTATGATATCAAATTGTGACAGTCGGCGCAGTGTGGCGGGTAGAATGAAGGTTAGAACGGATGCAAGCGAATAGAAACGCAACGCTGGAACGTGATGGAATACGATGCGCGGATTGCGATCGCCCTCCACGCGATTGGCGAAGACGTGGACTTCGTGTTCGTGTGCGAAGCGGTCGGCGAGTTCAGACACGTAGCGGCTTTGTCCGCCCTTTTTATGGTAGTCGTGAACAATGAACGCGATGCGCATGCTACGGCTTTGCATCCTGGCCCCGCGGCATTTTTTTGCTGGGGTCGCCGCCAGGTTTCTGCCAGATGCAGGTAAATTTAATGCCGTTGCCGCTGTTGTCGAGCAGCGGCCAATCGGGCGGAACGGGCGTACCCTCCGGCGTCTGCCATTCATTCACATCGTCGATGAGTAGAAGTCCTCCCGGTGCGATTTTAGGCAGACATTCACGCGCGCAATAGGTACGGTAGTGGCCGTCCACCACGACGAAGTCGAGAGAGTTGTCCGGAAAGGTTTCGAGAATTCGGACGTAAGCAGGAATCGGCGCCTTTAAATCATATTGGTCCACGACTGCGCCTGGAAGATGGTCGGCGGCGATGAACCGATAATCGACGTTGGTCACGTTCTCGCGTGCCATGCGCGCCCGTACTTCTTTGAACCACGCACCATCGTGTTCGATGCTGGTTAGTTGCCCGACATAGCGTGCAAACCAAAGAGTGCTGCGACCGCTGCCGAATTCCAAAGCGCGCATATTCTTCGTCAGAACCTTCTCCAGGTAATCCACAGATCCAGGGCTCATCCAGGGCTTATCGGGGTATTTCTTTTCCCAAAACCAATAGCGAATTCGAGCGGGTACTTTATGTGGACGTTTAAGCCAATATCCAATGTTAATCACAACGCTTGCCCCAATGTAAAAAGAAAAACTTTCGCCGGCAACGATCACTTTCCGCGCAGCGCGGCAAGAACTTTTTGGCCCATAACTGACTTAGTCGAAATGAGCCAACCCTCATCGATATCCGGCGGATTCTCGCACAGCGGAACGAGTCTTTCGTCAATCATTCTATATAACTCCTACCCCAACGGGCTAACCAGTTCTTTCAACTGAGAGACGCTCCAACCAAACTGTTTCATCAGAGGATAATTCAACTCCAATTCGATAACAGGTATCTTTTGTGAAATGAATTTCATACCTCCTTTCAAACATCCAAACTCACTCCCTTCTACATCGATCTTGATCAAATCGCATTTGTTGTTATGAAGTTCGGCAGTGAGTAAATCCACGGTATCGAGGCGAACGGGAAGGCAGTACGAGTCGGATTCAGAAGCTTTTAGCATCACAGCGTTTCCGGTTCCGTGTTCCCCGCCTTCCGTAGCTGCCATCATCACAGTTCCCAGCATTTCGCCGATCGCTGCGCGTGTCGTTACAATCATGTCTTCGAGTTGGTTTAGCCTTACATTCTCGTTGAGTCGCGCAAAATTGGCGGGCATCGGCTCGATGGCGTAAATTCAGGGTCCCGTTTTACGGAGTAAGTTTCCCAGTTGAATTGACCAAAATCCGATGTTGGCACCGATGTCTAAAATGGTCGCACCGTCGGGAAGTAAGTTTGCGATGTGGAAAATGTCTGCCGAATCGTTTTCGCCGGTCCAATATGCTGGCGATTCGGTTCGTGCTCGCAAGTCCAGACGCATGCGGTAACCACCTTATCATCGTGGTTTCTGCGAGGTACGACTACGCATCGCTATAGTTAGTCAGGATGTTTTGAATATGTTTGCCAACTCTGAATTTGCCGCGGAGCCAGGGGAGCGCGCGAAAACAACCAGCAAGAAAATCTCTCATCGGACGTTTCTCGGGGCGAACGACATGACGCGTTCAAGTTGATCTCCAAATGTTTTGGTGAGAATGCCCCAATCGAAATTTTCGATTTCGGGTGTTTGAACGGGTTTTCGAAATATCGCGTTCCGGATTCCGGAAGTAAATCCATCAATGGTCGCAGGACAAACGATCATGTTTGGAAAATTGAGTTTGCGCAATTCGGCAGATTGATTCACGATTGTTGTAATCCCAGCCCCAGCGTACTCAAGGACCTTGAGCGGACATGCACCATCGAAGTAGGAATCGTCGTTGCCTGGATAAAGACCTATATCCGTCGCTGCATATAAATCAGGAAGGTCTTCGTGGTCCAACCATCCAGTCATGAGTGTCGGAACTCTTAATTTTCGGGCTTTGGATTCGATTGCACTGGCGATTGCTCCGCAGCCTGCGGCAACAAACAGAATATTGGGAAACTCCGATTTCAAGTTTGACAGCGATTCCAAAAAATAAAGGCGATTGCTGCAGGTAAGACCTATCAAACTAACGACGATCTTCCCGTCAAGTCCCCACTTGGCGCGCCCTTTTAACCGATCGCCATTCCGGATTTTTTCGAGATGCAGCCCGTTGGGGATCCACAGACACTCTCGTCCATACGTTGTCATCACACGATCACGTAAAAACTGTGATACAGACGTGATGCTGTCGGCTTGGGTAATATAAAACTTTTCGACTTCCGGTGGCGACGTATCGACGTAATCAAACAAGCAGGGTACGCCCGACAATTTGGGCGGATAACCGGTGAAATGATGCGACGCTGAAATGACGATCGCGTCGAATTTCCATGTGCGATGCAGTGCGCGGATACGGTGTTGAAAACGGAATTGGGCGAACGCAATAACTCGATCCGATGGATATCCATTCGACAGCGTCTGTAAAACAGGAAGCGGAACTCCAGCCGTGTGTACAAACCCGAAAGGCTCTTTGCGCGAATGTGTGGTTAATGCATGTAGGTGATTGAATGGATTTAGGTAGTACGACCGGCTTGTCCCTGTGGGGCGAGCCGACCAAGTCAGCACGTGCTGTTCGAAGCGATCCGCCAGTCCATTAATGAGAAACCACGGCCGTTGCGATCTGCATTGGGCCCACGACGTATGCGGAATCCAAAGAATGCGCCGTCGTTGTGTAGCAAATTTTGGCAAACGATTCATGGTAAATTACTACCGGCGGATTCGAACACCGCGTTTTTCTCATTACTTTCGAGTTTTCGGAACCGTTCCATTAAAGTGACACGTGCGGGCGTAGTTGGTGACAGAAGTGTGTCCTGCGATGGACGTCTCAATATAATTCCCATCTGCAGGAGCATCAGAACAGAATTGGGAATCCCTTGTAACATGCCGGTTCCAATAAACGCTGTAGCCCAACAGACGATCAACATCGCCCACATGGCATGTGTACCAATTTCCCATTTTGGCGTAATAGCCGTCGGACGCCGGGATAGAATTTTAAAGATTAATATAATCCAAATCATAAATCCAATGATGCCCTGTTCAGCAGCAATTCGTACGAATTCGTTTTCAGCACCAAAGTAAGTAGGTGCATAAGTCTTTAAGAAGAAAGGGAGACTGGAGCCGACCACTCCTCCCAGACCTACTCCGAGTGGATATTGTAGCAAACTATCTTGAAGTGAAAAACCAAGACTTTGCGTTGCGCGGCTTTCTACCAATTCGGTGTTGTTTAGTGTTTTGAAACGCTGGAATCGTTCGTTGGAATTCACGTAGAAAGCACTAATGAGTCCGATAACTAATATGCATGACGCAAGAGTTAAGCGAACCGATGGTTTCAATCCGGGCAGCAACAACATAAGTGTGATGAAGCCGAACAATTGCACAACTGGAAGCCGGGGACCCGCGATGAAAATACTCAGCACAGTTAGTACAGTTGCGCCAGCCATCAACAAGCGTTTAGAGATAGCTGAACTTGGATTCAACACCGAATTCAATAGAAATGGCAACGTCAACAACATGTTTCCACCAAAAGCGTGAGAAGAAGTAAACGTTGAGGGGAGGCGATAAAAACGTCCGGTGGCGGTCTTGACGTCAGTGGAATGGTACATGATTTCGGTCACAGAATTACGGGGAAAAAAAGGAACAATTCCGTTGTAGTATTCCACGATCGCAAAGCCAAAGCAAATCACATTCAGAACGGCGATCGTCATGGCGATCGTGTTCAAATCCTTGGAACTCGTTCGTGCTCCGATCAGCATGAACGGGAGAAAAAGGACAATGTGGCGCAACCCTACCAGTTGGATGAAAATATGGTTAATAGGGAGAAAAAAAAGTACGAGTGGCCATCCGAGCAAAAGTATGAGCCAGTTCTTCGTGCTCCGCGACGCCGCCTCGGCTCGGTCGGAAACGGGCATGTTGAATCGAACAAAATAAAACCCAATGAGTCCTGCATCGAAAGCGAAATGCGAAAATCCGTCCAAATAGTTCGCGCGTATAATTCCGTAAAAATAGCCAATAGCAAGCACAGCGCCAATTCCAGCACCGATCGAACGCCGCGCCGCAGATGCGCATAATAGCAATGATGCGAGGCAGAAAAGGAGTCCGTTTGGCATGTCTTGCATTCAAAGAGTTGCGTTTCGCTTCAAATCAGCCTGGTTTTATAGCCGAAACTAGGATGTTGTCGCTGAACGCACGTCCGTAAAAAAGGAAGCGTGGCCAGTGCCACGGAGTCCCTGGAATTCGCCCGTGATTGGAATATATCGCCTGCGCATCATCTAAACCAGATTCTTTCATCATGCGCAGCAAATCGATCTCGAGCAGCGCAGTGATGTGCGCCGGGTAACACGGTTCCTGAAACGCGTTGAATTGATTCTTGATGACCAGCGTCATTTTGCTCAAAAGGCTCAGATTATTGGGCGTTGTAACCACGACAGTTCCGCCGGGCTTTGTGACACGCGCGAGTTCGCGGATCAATGCGCGAGGATTTTCGAGGTGTTCGATTGTTTCAACCGATAACACGATATCGATACTGCCGTCAGCGACTTCGACTCCCTGAGTATCCAAATTAATCTTATGAAATTTCAACTCTACTGGGTAATCGGGGTAGCGAACAACATCAGCACCCTGATAATGTGAACAGACGTCTTTGACATACGGATACAGTGCTCCTGTGCCGCAACCAACATCGAGGAGCAAAGCATTTTTTTAAATCCGCGTGAAAGGAGCGCTTCTCGAATCATCGAGTAGACGAAATCTCCGCTGATCCCCTTGGTTTTAAATGCGCGGCCAAAGACTTTTCATTTTGAGAGCAGGACATTCCGTACTCCATTTGTACTCGTCGGGAATGAGATTTTTTGCGGTTCGAGCGGTGTCTTGCTGTACTAGTAACGCATAGTTCAATGTTTTGATTTCTTGCCAGAGCAAACGGCCTGGATTTTTTCCGCAATATTCACCAGGACTTTTTCAGGAGATGTAAGTGCGGTTGCGCGTTTAGGTCCATTCGTAGAGAGCTGAAGTCGAAGAGTTGAATTCAAAAGCAGCTCCCGAAACACCGCGGCCAGAGCTTTGGGATTATCAGGTTGAACGAGGCGGCCGCAGCTGGAGTCAATAATTTCCACTGCTCCCCCAACACAGGTACCAATGGTAGGCAGGCCCGCATACATCGCTTCGACAAAAACGCGCCCCCAGGGTTCGGGGGAGGGGTTTGCCTGACAAAAAATATCTGCAGCTCGAAGCAATTTACGAACATCGGGTTGCCAACCGAGAAAGCGTACCCGTTCTGCAATTCCGAATCGCTCGGCCAGCGATTTCAATTCGTCAAGAAATACTTCTTCTTGTAAGCGTTGAGCTCCTCCGACGATCCAACAGGTCCAATCGGAAAGTTCCTTAATCAGGGAGAGTGCTTCCAAAAGTTGGCGCTGACCCTTCCACGGCTCAAGGCGGCTGACTTGAATAATCACCTTTGCGTCTGCGGACGTCTTGAATTGCGCCCGGACGGTTTCGCGAAAGGAAGTTAGGGACTGAAAATTGTCGCTCGAAACGGCATTTGTAAAAGTATCGAACGGCACATTCTGTTTAAAAAGACTCGGCAAAGTGTTTGCGGAATACTGACTATTGGCGAATACAAAATCCGGTGGTGTTTGAGCGGCCCAACGCTCAAGCCAGGACGAACCGTCCGCTACGTTGTGCATCCAGAAAAATAGCGGAATGCCCGCTCGCC
>JANXLS010000757.1 GCA_025355035.1 Planctomycetota bacterium
TTGATCGATGCGCCGGACGAAGAGACGAGCGCGTCCAGAGTCACATTCTGCGATGAATTATTGAAGCTGATCAATTTATTGGCTGCAGCCGTGGTGGTGTTTGCAATCATTCCGGTCAAAGCGACAGTTGTTATGGACGTACCGCCAGTGCCTTGCGCTTTCAGCTGGAAGACAAACGTGTCCCTGACATCTGGCGTGAACGTTGGATTTCGGACGCTCGATGACGAAAGTACCGCCGCCGAATTGACCGGCCGCCGAACGACCTGCCACGACCAACTCGTCGCCGTTTGCGGCGCCGTATCCAACTGCCGCGCCACGCCGACTGCTCCCGTCGCCGTGTCGACCGTCGCGACGTCGTTCAACGCCTGCGTTCCAACACGAACATTTTGTGCGATGGTATCCGTGACATACAGCGCCCCATTGCTTGCAACGGCGATGGAAGCCGGTTGATTGAATCGAGCGAATGAACCCGTCCCATTCGTGCTTCCCGTAATATTCACTATCCCGCCAATGGTTGTGACAACACCGCCGGGTGTGATCTTCCGGATGGTGCGATTGATCGTGTCCGTAACGAACAGCGTCCCCGTCGCATCAACACAAATACCTTGAGGATTGAAGAATGAAGCCGCCGCGCCCGTGCCATCCGCGCTGCCCGGAACAATGGCCGCCCCGGCCAATGTGCTGACGGTTCCTCCCGGCGTGATTTTACGGATCGTATCGTTATCGGTATCGGCGACATACACATTGCCGCTGCTGTCAACCGCGATCCCGATCGGCATATTTAAGAGCGCCGAAGCGCCCGGTCCGTCGGTACTGCCTTTCGTCAACGCCGTCCCTGCCAATGTGCTCACCAAGCCGCCAGCCGTTATCTTGCGAATCATCGAGTTTCCAGTGTCGGCCACATAAACGTTTCCGGACACATCCACCGCAATACCGCGCGGACCGTTAAATTGCGCAAGCACTCCCTGCCCGTCAGCACTGCCTGTCGACCCCGATCCGGCAAATGTACTGACGACGCCAGCGGACGTTATCTTGCGGATCAGGTCGTTGCTCGTATCCGCAACATACACATTGCCGCTGCCGTCTACCGCAACGCTGTCCGGGTAATTGAAGTTCGCGCTCGTCCCTGTGCCGTTCGTGTTTCCACTGACGCCCACCTGTC
>JANXLS010000761.1 GCA_025355035.1 Planctomycetota bacterium
GGCCATTATCTGCGCAGTCTTCGCAACCAAATTGAAGTGCCGTTTCATTACAGAGGCGTCGATGCGACAGCCAATTACATCAGCCTCGCGCAGACCGCCTGGGCCGGAAATCCGTCCGCGGATTTTCAAGTCGGCGACGCGTTTAAATTACCCGTCGCTGACAAATCCGTGGACATCGCGATGTGCTGCAACGTGTTCCTCCATCTCCCATCGATCAAGCAGCCCTTGCGCGAATTACTCCGCGCCGCACGCCGAAGCGTGATCGTCCGAACACTCGTCGGCGAACGTTCGTTTCGTATTCAAGACGTGTACAATCCCGTGGCGCATCCGGCCCATTTCAATTCTGCGCACGACCTTGAATTCGACGACTCGGGCGAACCCATTGCGTTCCATTACTACAATATTTACAGCAAGGTCTACATCGAGAATCTGCTGCGCAGCGATCCCAACGTGAAATCGGTTTCGATCATTCCGGATACGGATTTCGATCCCGCAAAACTCAGCGCAGACGCCGTCGAACGCGCTGACGTTCCGGACATTACACGGATGATGAACGGTTGGCAGGTCAACGGCTACATCTTGCAGCCATGGCATTTCGTTCAAGTCGAATTGAATGGCTAACATGAAAACAAAACCGCCTGTTCCTATTTCTCGCCACGCAAGTTTCGAAAGCAGTTGCATCAAATCGACTGCGACGATCCTCGATACGCTTCGCACAATCGACAGCAGCGGCAACGGCATTGCCTTGGTTGTCGATGACACCAAGCGCTTACTCGGTACGCTCACCGACGGCGACGTTCGCCGCGCGCTCATGAAGGGCGCGAAGCTCGAATCCATCGTCAAACCCTTCATCGCGCCGAAGTGCGTCTCAGTCTCAAACGCAACGGATCGCGCAGCGGTTCTCGATCTGATGCAAGCGCGGAAGATCGATCAGATTCCTATTGTTGATGATCGCGGCCAACTCGTCGGGCTGCATCTATTGCACGAAGTCATCGGCACGAAAGAACGTCCCAACATTGCAGTGATCATGGCGGGCGGCCAGGGCATGAGGCTTCGCCCTATTACCGAGCACCTACCCAAGCCGATGATCAAAATAGCCGGGCGTCCGATCCTCGAACGCATCGTTCTGCATCTCGTCAGTTGCGGCATCCGGCACATTTACATTTCGGTTCATTACCTCGGCAAAATCATCGAAGATTATTTCGGTGACGGCGAACAATTCGGTTGCCGTATCGACT
>JANXLS010000764.1 GCA_025355035.1 Planctomycetota bacterium
CTTCTACCACGATAACAGGTGCCCACACAACTGTAATTGGAACGACTCCAAGCACTACCACCGTGCCGACGCTGTCGACGATCGTCGTTGCAACAACAACCAAAAGCACGACTGGCGAGTCTGTCAAGACGGATCCAAAGAACGTTGTCAAGCCTGTCCCTACGACAACAGGAATGGATACGAAGGGGGTCAAGCCTAAAGATCCAGACGTCGTCCCGTCCGTCGTGAAACCCGTAGAAACTGTCGCCATTCCCGTGACTCCCCCTCCCCCGCCGAAGCCGGAACTGCCTCGACCGGAATTGAAGCTGACGCGCGACATTCTGTACGCACGTTTTCTGCACGAATACGAAATGCGAGCGGGGAAGATTGAGACGCAGAGACTGTTCTCAGAGATGTCCGACCTTTCGCTGGCGTCGCAATACACACCCGCGCGCGACGACATCAAAGCCGAACTGGCGGACCTCAAGGCTGGTTGGGAATTTGAAATCAAGACTTTGAAAAAACTTGCGGAACAGAAGGCGGAGATCTCTTTCAACCCGGAAATGGCGCGCCGGTTTGAAGTATCAAAAGGTAAGGCAATTGGCTTTGCCGAATCACGCGGCTTGCAGATTGAAATTACAAATGGCTTCGCGTTCTACCTCGCGCCGTCCGTTCTGCCTTCGGAAACGATTCTCACCAAAGTGCCCGATGCGACGCCGCTTTTGAAAGCCCAGTTCTATTACGCTCGCGGCAATCGTGCGGCTGTTTTCGCTTTATTGCCGACGCTGGGTGCGGAAGAAAGCAAGCGCTGGGATCGAAAATTCGGCCTGATGACGGCGAAAGAAACCGAGCTGAAGGCGCGCGAAGAATTCAAAAACATGACGACGATCGCTGAGGCAAAGAGCTGGAAAACGTTCTCTGATATGGTCGTCGATTTTCTCAAAGACTACGGTTCCACGCCGACCGCCCGGATCAATGCCGCGCAGATCCGTCAATGGCAGGACGATGCGCTGCATGCGTTGGAGCCGCCGAGCAAATGGCGCAGCGTTTTTCACGCGGCAACAGTCCAGGATATCCTCAACAGCAAAGGCGAAGCGCTCGTCGAACTTCGTTACGATTTTAAAACGCCGGAGCAGGCGGAAGATTTCAGCTGCATGCACGGCAAGCTGAAAGCGGAGAACGGCAAATTGATCATTCCGCCCGGCGGCGGCGATTTCGCTCACGTTCGATTCATTGCGCCGTTCGCTTCAATCCAAACGTTTAAAGCGGCGGGCAAATCGAATCTAAACGAGCTCAAGCCGGTCGGCGTCGCATTCCTCGAAGCGGCTCAAGCCGTCGCCGGCCCAAGCAAAGCCAATCCCATGTTGCGGCTGGATCCCGAAGCGAAAACAGGCTTGCTTGTCAACATGACGGAAGGCCAGTTGCCGGGATCGGGAGCTTCGACCCAATTTGATTGGCGCAAGGAATTGGCGTTTGGATTCAAGACGATCAAGGCGAATCACCGCTGGACGATCGAAGACAAGGTGATCGCGGACTGCCGGCTGCCCAAGCAGTTCATAGGTGGATGGATCGTACTGTGGGGCGAGCAAGGCGATCAAAGCTGGAGTTCGTTCTACATCGTATTCAAGCCGGACGACGACTGGCAGAAGATGAAAAAGAAGCCCGAGTAGTCGATCACCCCGCGCTATTGCCATCCCCATTCGGACAAAACACCCTCAATCAAAATGTCGCCGCCGATGTTTTGTGATGAGGTGGAACCCTCGATGAACTTCATCGTATCGGTCATCCGTTCAACTCCGAGTCCCCCGACCGCTGCAAGACCCCGATTGCCGCCGATGATTTTCGGCGCAACGAAAACATGAGCACGGTCCGCGATTTTTGCATCGACAAATGCTCCCAACACCTGCGCTCCACCTTCAACCATGACCGAGAGAATTCCGCGTTTTCCCAATTCCTGAATCGCCGTTTGAATCGGGATTCTGCCACTCGCTCCCGGCTCGACTTCAACCACATCGACGCCCGCGTCGCGCAATGTGGCGATGCGATCGTTTGTTTCCGAATGTGTCGTGTGG
>JANXLS010000273.1 GCA_025355035.1 Planctomycetota bacterium
CGATCACGACAATATCCGGATCAGGATAACGAACAGGCTGTACATTCGGGCCATAGTCGCGTCCGAACGCGGTGCTTGCTACCAAAGCGGAAAGTCCGCCCATGAACGCCCTGCGGCCGATCGTGCTATCAATTTGCTTCGGCACTGTCATCTTGCGCATCGTAATGGTGTCCCTAAATTAGGAAGAGCGGCTTACCAGCCGTCCTGGGTTGTGGTAAATCAAAAGGGTGTGCGAGAGGACCGACTTATTTTGCATGAGATGGACATACCATCGATTCCGGATTTTTTTTCAGAATTCTCGAGAGAATTGAGAAACGTACAAGTTCGTAATCGCGGTCTCTGAGCCAAAGTGACAAATTAACTTTGTCAATTTGAACGCTCGTGACCCGAAACGCCGCTCGGGTGTTGCGGACTCTCTACAATTAGGTCTTGATTCTCAATTACTTGTGAAATCCACTTGAAAACGGGTTGAATTTGCACACAATTTGCGGTTGCCGACAAACGAGACGCCAATTCGACTATCGATGACAAAGGCAGGAGCACCATGTCCCAAGAATCTGTTCTGGTTGACGTGAAGAATATCGTGAAGACATACGGGCCTTTGCGCGCGGTCAACGATCTGACGTTCCAAATTAAAGCTGGCGAAATCGTCGGACTCCTCGGCCCCAACGGTGCCGGCAAATCGACTACCATGAAGATGCTGACGTGTTACCTGGAACCAACTTCCGGCAGTGCCAGCGTCGCTGGGATCAATGTCAACGACGACGCCGTGGAAGTTCGTCGCCACATTGGCTACTTGCCTGAACACGCGCCCCTTTATACGGATATGCGTGTCAATGAATACCTCGATTTCGCAGGACGCATTCGTGGCCTCAGCAGCGCCAAGCGCAAGGATCGCATCGATTGGGCTGTTAAAGCCTGTGGGCTCGAAGCGAAATACAAGGCCACGATCGGCACACTATCACGCGGCTATCGACAGCGAACAGGCTTGGCCCAAGCCGTCTTGCACGATCCCGATTTGCTGATTCTTGACGAACCGACCAGCGGTCTTGATCCCATTCAATTGATCGAAATTCGCAAATTGATTTTGGAAGTCGGAAGGAAAAAGACCGTGCTCTTTTCCACTCATATCATGCAGGAAGTCGAAGCCGTTTGCAATCGAGCTATCATTATCAATCGCGGCCAATTGGTCGCCGACGGTTCGCCGGCGGAACTGAAGGCTCGGGCGGGTAATAATCAAAAAGTTTTGGCGCGTATTCGTGGGACTCAGTCTGACATCGAATCGAAATTGAAGAATATCAATGACGTGGCTTCGGTGGATGTTCATCCGATTCCCAATGGTAGTTGGTTGGAATGCACGCTGCGGTTAAACGATTCCGCGACAATCAATCCAATGAACACGGGCGAGCAGGTTGCGAAGTTGTGCAAGGATAATGCCTGGGATGTGCAGGAAATCAAGATTGAGTCACTGACATTGGAAGATACCTTCCTAAAGATGACAGGGCATGAGAAGTTGAAGTAATTAATCGTACCGCAGGCCTCAGGCCTGCACGTTTAAGATACTGTCAGGCGATTGGCCTGCGATACTTAATCTTAAAAGGGTTCAAGACAAAATGGGTGCAACCTACAGCGTTTTCAGGCGCGAATTTGCGTCGTATTTCAATACGCCGATCGGCTACGTGTTCATGGCGTTCTTTCTGCTGGTGACGAAAGCGCTCTTTGTGTCCACCATCTTCACGAACGGCTCGGCAGACATGCGCGGCTATTTCGGATTGATGCCGATCTTCTTCCTCTTCTTCATCCCCGCGATTTCCATGCGTCTGTGGTCGGAAGAACGCAAGCTGGGAACATTGGAATGGCTGCTGACACTTCCGCTCAACGCGTGGCAGGCCGTGGTTGGAAAGTATCTTGCGGGCCTGGCATTTATTGCGGTGTTCCTGATGCTCACTGCGGATGTTCCGATCTTCATGTACCTATATGGCAACCCCGACATCGGACCAATCATTGGCGGCTACCTTGGCACGATGGTGCTGGGGATGGTGTACCTCGCGATTGGAGCTTTCGCTTCAAGCTTGACGGCGGATCAGATTGTTGCGTTCGTCGTGGCCGTCGCGATCAGCTTTATCTTCTTTTTGATGGGCTACGGCCCGGTGTTGGATTGGCTGAAAGATATTTTCGGATCGAACTTTACCGCGGGTGTGTAACAGTTTGGAATTGAGTTCCATTTTGAAAGCATCTGCCGCGGCGTCGTCGATTCGCGTGACGTGATTTACGCAGTCTCGATGTCTGGCGTTTTCCTGTTCCTGAACTACTTGATCGTCGATCACAGGAGATAATGAGAGCACATGATTATTGCTATTTCAGTTGCTATTGTTTTACTTGCATTGTTGATCGTTCCGTTGATTCTGACCGGCGACTTTGCAACCTTTATTAAGCGTTACGGTCTGACTTTGGGTATCAGTCTCGTCGGGATACTTGTTGCTATTCTTGTGAATTCGATTTCGCAGAAGGCATCGATCCGCAGCGATTTGACAACCGATCAAAAATACAGTGTCAGCCCGGGTCTATTGAGCATCGCCAGCAAGATGAACGACCCGGTGCAGATTGTGTACTACACGTCGTCGAAGATTCAGGAGTTCGTTCAGATCAAGCTCGACTTGACGGACAAGTTGAACGAAATCAAAAACGCGACCAAAGGCAACGTCGATTTCAAAATCGAAGATGTCGATCAAAAAGACGAGAAGTTGATGGCTGAATTGGGTGGTAAGGGTTTGCTCCGCCAAATTCAATCCAACACCGGCGACGAACTGAGTTTCTCGATTCTGATCAGCGGCATGAAGATCACCTATAAGGATAAGGAGAGCGTCTACATTCCGCAGATTTACGCGTCAAGCGATCTCGAATACGCGTTGGCCGAAAAACTGTTGGAATTGTACATCAAAGACAAGCCCTCCGAAAAGCCGATCATTGCGGTGAACCTCCCGCCTTCGGGCCAGGGCTTCAACATGCCGGGCCGACCGCAACAGGGCAGCGGCT
>JANXLS010000288.1 GCA_025355035.1 Planctomycetota bacterium
ACCACCGCCGCCGTAGCCACCGCCACCACCGCCGCCGTAACCGCCGCCGCCACCACCCCCACCGTAGCCGCCGCCTCCTCCGCCACCATAACCGCCACCGCCCCCGCCGCCACGAGGACGGTCTTCGCGCGGTCGCGCTTCGTTAACGGTCAGGGGCCGACCGCCGATGTCCTTGCCGTGCAATCCGGCAATGGCCGCTTGAGCTTCCTGATCGGAGCCCATTTCGACAAACCCGAACCCCTTGCTGCGCCCGCTTTCGCGATCCTTCAGCACTTCCGCACTCACTACATTGCCGTAACTGGCAAAGTAGGTTTTCAACTCTTCGCTGGTCGTCTGATAGTTCAGATTTCCCACGTAAATCTTCTTACCCATCGCCCCGGCTCTCCTCTACACACCCCGCGCTTCGCCCAAGAACCCAACGTCAACATTACTCATACACCTCTTTGCGCGCAAATGAAGAAAAAGCACCGTGCAGAAAACTTCAATTATTTTCTTAGAAAATAGATAACGGCTTCATTATCTTCATAAACAATCTGTCCGTCTGCGCCTTTTGCCTTGAGCTGCTTGAGGTTTCCATCGTACAGGTCCGGATATTTCGCGGCCTGACTGCGCCTTAAAATTGTGTAATCTGTCCCGAAAATATTTTTTAATTCCGTGAAATTTATTGGCTTTTCTGCGACGGCTTTTCGCCCATCCGGAAATTCTTTGACTCGCATCGCTTCCAACGCCAGCGCTTTTTCCGGGTACTGCAATCGCATCAACGTCGGGTCCAACCCCACCAGATAATGCATCTCCGGCGCAGCGTAAAACAACTCCGGGAAATCGTCCCAATAAAAATTTGCGACCGTTGTCCCCGGTTTCATATTCGCCTTCATCCACTTTGCCGCACCATCGAAAAATCGTCCGCGTTTGTAGCGGTCATACAGTCGCATGAACTCCGCTTTCGAAAGTTTTGCGTCGAGCGAGGGGGGCGCCGGTTTCGAATTCGCTTCAATGCTTACGTGATTCAATTCCAGCGTCCACGCATGCAGTCCAGTTGCAGCCATGACCGCCAGACCCAACCCGGCGATAAGTCCTGTTCGGAACGATTCGTTCAATCCGCGAACGCTGGGTATTTCGCCCAATAAATCGCGCATTACGAACCCGCACGCTAGAAAACCCAGTGGTGCTGAATACTCAATGAAACGTTCGAACGTCACGAACATCAGCACAAACCACGCTGTTGAAATCGAAATCAACGCAGCTGTTTCAGGGGCAAGTTTCCGATTGTGAATCCCCTTTATAAGGAGCGCTACACCGCCGCTCAGAGCAGCCAGCGTCGCCAAGGTGGAACCGATTGAAACCGTAAACGCCGACGACAGCGACATGTGTCGAAACTCCGTTCCCAATTCCAGCGGACTCCCTGCCACGCCCGAACTCGCGATCTGCGTGATCATCCAAACCGACTTCAGCGAATACGGTGTGTATGGATGAATCGCCAGCCCCGCCAACAACCCCGCTGCTGTTACGAGCGGCACACGCAACGATGACTTCCATTCGCGCTCAACAATAAACCGCCCAATCTCCGCCGCACACGCGGTGATCAGCATCGCCAGCGGAAAACTGTACGACCACGAATACACGAACGCCATCGCGAACACCGGCCACGCGCGCCTCCGCAAAATCAAATGCGTCGCAATCACCATCAGCAGGACCGAAAGACAATGCGACCGGACCATAAACATGCGGCTCAAAAAATGCGCGCTTCCCACGCCAGTCAGCGCTGCCCACAACAGCGCGAACGGTGCATTCCATTTTCTCAAGACGACATAAATTGCCGCTAGCGTCGCGAGCAATAAAAGGAGCGTTGTGATTTTCGCACCGGGCAACGGCTCGGCAACGTCGCGCGTGAACGGCACCAGCAGCATGTGGTACAGAAAATCCTTGTCGCAAAAATGATCCTTCCAATCAGCGAATTGCATCCACGGCAATTCGCGCGACAGGCCGCGTTCGGGTAAAAGTTGAGCGTAGCGTGCGTGATAAAATCCGTCCCGTTCAAGAACGCCTTCGGTCGTGAACATGACGCCGTGGTAAACGAAGCCAAAGTAGGTCAGCAGCAATGCCAGCCCGGCGTGCGAATAGAGCGCCGCCCAATTTCCCGGCGAAGCCAATGAATAACTGCTATCACTCGTTTGCAAAGAAAAAAAATCTCCGTGTTTAGAACTATTCTATATTCGGAGAAACGCCGGAATAAATCGAATCAAAAACCGGCGATATTTCAAGCGATCGGATATAATGCATGCTCATGGACGAAAACCGATCACGATGAAATAGCGTCAAATTGCGAAAATCGTAATTCGAGGAACTACTCGGCACTCAGCACTCGGCACTTAGAAAACAATGAAAACCATCAAGCCCGGCGAACTTCTCGACTTTCTCATCAACGTCGCCAGCGTACGTCCCGTTTTCATTTGGGGGCCTCCTGGCATTGGAAAATCCAGCCTTGTCGAGCAATTCGCGATGGAAGTCGGCATCGAAGTCGTCACTCTTTTGGGTACACAATTGGCTCCCGAAGATTTGATTGGCGTCCCGCAGATTATCAATGGCAAGAGCCGTTTTTGTCCGCCCGAATCCATCGCGCGTGATGAACCTTACCTGCTCTTTCTCGACGAATTGAACGCGTCTTCGACCGAAGTGCAGAAAGCGTTTTACAGCCTGATTCACGACCGCCGGTTGGGCAATTACAAGCTGCACAAGAATTCGATCGTCGTGGGCGCCGGCAATCGCGCGCATGACCAGGCCATCGTGCGGCAGATGTCCAGCGCGCTGATCAATCGCATGGTTCACGTCGAGCTGAAACCCGATGGACAGGATTGGATCAAATGGGCCGCGCACAACGATATTCATCCGGACGTGATCGACTACATCCGGATGAAGCCGGATCAACTGCATTCGACGCCGCCGAAGACACAGGAGCCGTTTTCGACGCCGCGCAGTTGGCACATTTTAAGCGATTGCATGAAGAGTTATGGCGACAACCTGACCGCGGATAAAACATGGCTTCTCGCGCAAGGCGTCCTGAGTCCGTCACACGCAGCGCAATTCAAAACGTTCGTCCAAATGCGCCGCGAAAAATTCAACGTCGAGGAACTTCTCACCGGTGCAAAGACCTGGCCGCGACCTGTCGACGGCGACACCGGATTTCTGTACATGCTCGTCCAAATGGTCCGGGCGCAGTTGCTCCGCCGCCTGCCACACGATACGGCTCAACGTTCGCAGGAAGGCGAGCTGATTCACAACGCGAAACGCTTGATCAAAGATCTCGCCGAGATTAATCTCGAACTGGCACAGGTGCTGATCGGCGACGACGAAACCAGCAACAAACGCCTGCCCGATTGGTTCATGCTCGAAATCGTCCGCGATTTGCCGCGTTTGGCCGCCGAAAAATAATGACCGAGAATCTCCCATGAGCGCCCCTTTAATTCCAGCTGGCACAGAAGACGTCAAACCCGCCAGCGGATCGTTCAACGATTCGTACTCCGGCGTTCCGGCGTGGGACATTGGCCGCCCCCAACCGGAGTTTCTGAAAGTCTTCGATGGCGGTGAAATCGAAGGCTTCGTGCTCGATTGCGGTTGCGGAACCGGCGAACACGCGATTGAACTGGCCAAGCGCGGACACGAAGTTCTCGGCATCGATTTCGCGCCAGCAGCCATCGAAAAAGCCAACGCAAAAGCCCGCGATCGCGGCGTAGATGTTCGATTCAAAGTCCACAATGCGCTGCATCTCGAAACGCTCAATGAGGAATTCGACGCCGTAATCGACTCTGGTGTCTTCCATTGCTTCTCCGATGAAAATCGAGCGCAATACGTCCGATCCCTGACTAAGGTCGTCCGGCCTGACGGCCGTTTAATCCTAATCTGCTTCAACG
>JANXLS010000331.1 GCA_025355035.1 Planctomycetota bacterium
CTTTTGAAAACGAAAGGAGCATCCCATGCTTCAGAAAATGTTGACCGCTGCAATTACCGGCGCGCTGATTGGCGCCGCCGAGGCTTTGGCAAAGGTATGGGGCAAGCGTTAGTTAGTTCTGTTACGCGTTACAGTTCTACCATTGAAGTGCCCTTGCTAAATTAGAGCCCATTCGCCGTTATGATTGGGTAGAGGAGAATTGCTCTTCTCAAACCCAACCAGGCCCGAATCTCGTCATGGGGATTCGGGCCGCAGCTATAGGAGCAAAACCATGAAATCGAAAATCGAAGTGTTCGCTGCCGCCAAGACGTTGAGCGCCGCCAAGAACCGCGAAGACCTGACCAAGGACATCACGGCTCAGCAGGGCATTGTCGCCAAACTGACGAAGGAGCGGGACGAGACTGCGGATACTGCGGCCCGAGTCGGCAAGAACGTTGAACTGGAAAACGCGATCGACGAATTGATGCAATACGCCATGGCCCGTGAAATTTTGGATCACACGGCGAGCCAGGCGGAAGACCTGTTCAACTCGATCGCAAAGACGCTCGGCAGCGTCGGGATTACCGTCAAGGACCGTGCGTCCAGCATCTCCGTGGCGGACAGCCTCGGTTCGAAAAAATCCTTCCTGACCCGCCTGTTCTAATAGGCGGATTAGGGCGGGGAAGGAATGCGTGCGAACTACTGCACGCTTCTTTTAGCTATCGATTAGACTTTCAAATCCGTTCCAAAAATTGACGATTAAAAGATCGCCTTAGAGCCTATTCCAGTAGGCCAGTACAACGCCAAGTAATTAGTCCGCAAGCCAAGTGTAGCATAGCCAGATAAGTATCTGCGCGTTTTTCCCAGCGAATTAGAATTCTGCGGAACCGGTTCATCCAGCTATGCGTTCGTTCGACAACCCAGCGCCTTGCTTTAAAACCTGCTTCTTTCTTGATAGCTTGCGCTTCCTCGCCGCGTGCCCGGATGTGCGCTGTAAATTTGAACTCTGCTACCAGGTCGCGCACTTCATCGTAGTCATAACCTTTGTCCAGGCACATTCCCTGCTTTTTGGTTTGCGATGGAATGGGGCGCTCGACTTGAATATCCTCGAATGTTTCACGCACCAACTTCATGTCGTTCCGATTGGCGCCAGCTGTGGCCAATGCCACGGGGATGCCGTGTGCCTCGGTCAACACGCTTCGCTTCGTCCCGTCTTTCCCTCTGTCCGTGGGATTGGGACCGGTTTTTTTCCCCGCCGAGCGGAGCCTTGGTCATGGCACCGTCCATCGACATCCACGACCAATCCAGTCCGTGCAATCCGTCATAGTGCAGCAATCCCATTTGCCAGAATTCCTGAAATAATCCGGCGTCAGTCCATTCCCGAAAGCGCCGATAGGCCGATGAGCACGAACAAATCCCCGTCGCGTCCAACGAATTCCATTGACAGCCTGTTCGCAACACAAATAGAATGGCATTCATCGCGCTTCG
>JANXLS010000775.1 GCA_025355035.1 Planctomycetota bacterium
CGTCGATACCAGTACATTGGTCTGGGATGAAACGATTGCTGCGGGGGAATATTGTGCGCGCGTGATCAAACGTGGAACGCGCGTACGGCTGACGAATCTCGAGGGCGACGGGTGCATTAATCTGCTTTTATTGAACGCGGATCGGCCGATTGAACGCATCAATATCGCTGACACGGTGAAGGTTCAGTGGAACGCGTACCTGGGCGCGGGAAAGCTTTTTCTTTCGGACATGGGGCGCGTGATGATGAGCATTGTCGAAGACACGTGCGGGCAGCATGACACGTTTTGCGGGGCGTCGAACGAAAAGTCGAACGTGCGAAAATATGGAATCGGCGCGAATCACTCGCGGTTTCCAAACGCGCGGGATCGGTTCCTGATTGCATTGCAGAAATTTGGGTTGGGCAAGAAGGATATTCCGCCGACGATCAATTTATTCAAGGGTGCCAAAATTGAAAATGGCGGCGGCGTGACGTTCAATGAAACGTCGAGCACGCCGGGCGATCATGTGCTTCTTCGCGCGGAGATGAATGTTTTGTTTATCGTGTCCAACACGCCGCACGTTTTGGATCCGCGCTCGGCGTACACGTGCTCGCCTGTTCGCATCACGGCTTGGAGCGGTCCGATTGCTGGGGCGGACGATGTTATTCGCAACAGCACGCCCGAGGCGCTTCGCGCGTTTCAGAACACGGAAGATTATTTTACCGCTTGATGGCATAAAGGAAAACCGCGATGAGCACTCCTGTGGAACTAACGGAAGCGCTGGCTGTGAAAGGCCGCGTGATCTACGATTTTACGATCCCGGCGCGGGCGTCGTGGTCGCATGTTGTTGAGAAAGGGCAGACGATTCGGATTGTGGATATCGAGGGCAATCAGGCTGTCGATTGCATTGTCTATAGCGCGCAGGACCCGACTGAGCGCTACAGTTCCAGCGATACGATTGTTGCGCAGCGAAATATATTTCTAAACATCGGCACGGTGTTGATGAGCAACGAAGGCAATCCGATGATGCGGATCACGGCGGACACGTGCGGGCAGCATGACACGTCGGGCGGCGCGTGTTCGTGTGAATCGAACACATTGCGGTACGGGTATTTTACGAAGCATCAACACGCTTGCGTTGAGAATTTTGTTTACGAACTTGGCCAGCACGGGTTGGGAAAACGGGACATGGTATCGAATATCAATTGGTTCATGAACGTTCCGGTGGAGGCCGATGGCGCGCTGGGGATCGTCGATGGGATCAGTTCTCCGGGCAAGTATGTGGACCTGCTTGGGCTCATGGATACGTTGGTCGTGATCAGCAATTGTCCGCAGATTAATAACCCGTGCAACGGCTTCAATCCGACGCCGGTTCGCATCATCATTACGGAGCCCGGTGCTTAACCATGTTTAAAAAAGTTTTGATCGCCAACCGTGGCGAAATTGCATGCCGGGTGATGCGGACGTTGAAGAAGATGGGTGTTCAATCGGTCGCAGTGTACTCGGACCCCGACGAGCACAGCGGGCATGTCGAAGCGGCTAATGAAGCGATTCATATTGGGCCTGCTCCAGCGAGTGAGAGCTATCTGCGGATCGATAAAATACTTGATGCGGCGAAAGCAAGCGGAGCGGAGGCGATCCATCCGGGATACGGTTTTTTGAGTGAAAACCCGGCGTTTGCGGATGCGTGCAAAGAGGCCGGGATTGTCTTCATTGGACCGACGGGCGATCAAATGCGGTCGTTCGGATTGAAGCACACTGCGCGCGAATTGGCGGCGGCCAACGGTGTGCCGATGTTGACGGGATCGAGTCTGCTGCGCGACATCGAACACGCGCGCGAGGAAGCGGAGCGCATCGGTTATCCGGTGATGCTGAAAGCGACCGCGGGGGGCGGCGGGATTGGAATGAGCGTCTGCCATCGCGCGGACGAACTGGCTGCGCAGTTGGCCAAGGTCGAGCATCTGTCGAAAGCGAATTTTAAAGCGTCGGGAATCTACCTCGAGAAGTTTGTTGCGATCGGGCGGCACATAGAAGTGCAGATATTTGGCGACGGGCTGGGCAATGTGATCGCGTTGGGAGAACGCGATTGTTCGTTGCAGCGGCGCAATCAGAAGACGATTGAAGAAACGCCCGCGCCCCTGATCACGGATGAGGTTCGGCAAGCGCTTTTTGCTTCGGCGATCAAGCTTGCGCGCGCAGTGAAATACACTTCCGCGGGGACGGTCGAATTTATATACGATGCGACGGAGCAGCGTCCGTATTTCCTGGAGGTCAACACGCGGCTTCAAGTCGAGCACACGGTCACTGAAGAGGTGACGGGTCTGGATCTTGTCGAATGGATGATCAAACTGGCAGCGGGCGAATTGGCTCCGATCGAATCGCTGCGGCCCAAGCCACGCGGTGCTTCGATTCAGGTGCGACTGTATGCGGAAGATCCCAACAAAAATTATCAGCCGAGTTCCGGGCGATTGACGGACGTGACGTTTTCGACGAACGCGCGGATTGAAACGTGGGTCGAGTCGGGAAGCACGGTCAGCCCTTATTACGATCCGCTTGTCGCGAAGATTATTACGCGCGGAGTTGATCGTGCGGAGGCGATTGCTGCGATGCGCGTGGCGTTGAAGGAGACGACTGTTTCGGGCATCGAAACGAATCTGGAGTACCTGCGCCAGATTTTTGAAAATCCACAATTTGTTGCGGGGGAGGTTTCGACGCGGTTGTTGAGCACCTTCAATTATGTGCCGAACACGATCGATGTCATCGACGGTGGGGCGCATTCGAGTGTTCAGGATTTTCCCGGACGGATCGGGTATTGGGACATCGGCGTTCCGCCGTCGGGGCCGATGGATGGGTTGTCGTTTCGGCTCGCGAATCGAATTGTCGGGAATGAGCCGGACGCGGCGGGATTGGAGTTCACGCTTTCGGGGCCGACGTTGCAGTTCAACATGGATACGGTGATTGCGATTGCGGGCGCGCGGATGAAAGCGACGCTCGACGACAAACCGGTTGCGTACTATCAACCCATTGCGATACGGCGCGGGCAGGTGTTGAAGTTGGGGCAGATTGAAGGCGCGGGGTTCCGGACGTATCTTGCGATTCGAAAGGGTCTCGATGGCCCGGCGTATTTGGGAAGCCGATCGACGTTCTCGCTGGGGAATTTTGGAGGCCATGGGGGGCGCTGCATTCGCGCCGGCGATGTGCTGGCGATTCGAAAAGAGGCTCGGAGCCTTGCGGAGCCTGCTGCGATTGCGGGCGAATGGATTCCGGAACTGACGCATGCATGGCACGCGCGCGTGATTTATGGGCCGCATGGCGCGCCGGATTTTTTTACGGCCGATGACGTTGAGATGCTTTTCGCGACCGAGTGGAAAGTGCATTACAATTCGAATCGCACGGGTGTCCGGCTGGTGGGGCCGAAACCGCATTGGGCGCGGACGGACGGGGGCGAAGCGGGGTTGCATCCGTCGAACATTCACGACAATGCGTACGCGATCGGGACGCTGGATTTCACGGGCGACATGCCGGTGATTCTTGGGCCGGATGGCCCGTCGTTGGGCGGATTTGTTTGCCCGGCCACGATCATTCAGGCCGACTTGTGGAAGATCGGGCAGCTCAAACCCGGCGACACGCTGCAGATTGTTCCGGTCTCGATTGACGAAGCGAACGCGCTTGAACGACAGCAGGATAACGGCGTCGCGACGCTTGGGTCGTTGTCTGCGCCGAGTATCGAAAGCCGATCGTCGTGCGTCGCGAATCGATCGCCGATTCTGCACACCATCGCGGAGATGCCGGGACGACCGGCGGTTGTGTATCGGTTGGATGGCGACAAGAATTTGCTCGTGGAATACGGGCCGCTGGTTCTGGATTTGACGCTGCGTTTCCGGGCTCACGCGATTACGGAATGGATGCGCGCAAATCCGCTTCCAGGCGTGATTGATTTGACTCCGGGGATCCGGTCGCTGCAGATTCACTATGACAGCCGCGTGCTGCCGCTCAGCAGCTTGCTCGAAACGCTTGTTGCTGCTGAAGAAAAACTTCCGCCGCTTGATTCGATGACGGTGCCGACGCGCGTGGTCCACATGCCGCTGGCTTGGGATGATGACAACGTTCGGAAGGCGATTGAAATCTACACGTCGTCGGCCCGAGCGGACGCGCCGTGGTGTCCGAGCAACATTGAGTTTATTCGCCGTATTAATGGCCTTGATTCGATTGAACAGGTGAAGGATATCGTCTTCAACGCCAGTTATCTTGTGCTGGGATTGGGCGACGTGTATCTGGGAGCGCCGGTGGCGACGCCGATCGATCCGCGGCATCGTCTGGTCACGACGAAATACAATCCGGCACGAACGTGGACGGCGGAGAATTCGGTCGGCATCGGCGGGGCCTACATGTGCATCTATGGCATGGAAGGGCCGGGCGGGTACCAATTGTTCGGGCGGACAGTGCAAGTTTGGAACACGTACAAATCGACCGCTGATTTTGAGCCGGGAAAGCCGTGGCTGCTGCGGTTCTTTGATGTGATTCGATTTTATCCTGTCACGTGCGAGGAATTGGCGCGGCATCGCGAGAACTTTTTGCAGGGAAAATTTAAACTGCGGACGACGGAAGAAACATTCTCGCTGGCGCAATACAATCAATTTTTGAGCGAGCACCAAGGCAGCATTGCTGAATTTAAGACGCGTCAGCATGATGC
>JANXLS010000370.1 GCA_025355035.1 Planctomycetota bacterium
CGAGCTTCGCACCAGCTTTCGATTCGGCGGTATGCGGATGCAGCGCCTTCCATTCCACATGCTTTTCGTCCGCGTGTTCCACTTCCCATTTGACTTGAGCCGCTGCCAACTCCGGAGTCTGTGTATCCAACACTTTCTTCACGTCGGCGATTTGCGCGTCGAGCTTTTTCAATTCATCATCCTGCTCCGCATTCGGAACAGGCATTCCTTCTTCACGCTTGCCGATCGGCGCTTCTTTTACGTCCGCGAAAAACGCACCGAAACTGTAAAAATCCTTCGCCGTGAACGGATCGAACTTATGATTGTGGCATTCGCAACACGCCAACGTCACCGCCAGCCAGACCGACCCGGCGTTCCGGACCCGATCTGCGTTGTACCGATTCTCGTACTCCTTTGCCTGAGCGCCGCCTTCCTCCGTTGTGACCAAAAGCCGGTTGTACCCCGACGCGACTTTCTGCATCGTCGTTGCGTTTGGGAGAAGATCCCCGGCCAACTGCTCGCGTGTAAATTGGTCGAACGGTGTGTTGGAATTGAACGCGGCGAGCACGTAATCGCGATACGGCGAAATATTGCGCGGATTGTCGCTGTGCGCTCCGATCGTGTCCGCAAAGCGGACGAGATCCAGCCAGTAAATCGCGAGCCTTTCGCCGAAATGCGGCGAAGCCAGCAACCGATCCACGGCCTTCTCGTACGCGGCGTCCGAGGTGTCTGCTTCGAACGCAGCGACCTCTTCCGGCGTCGGCGGAAGTCCAATCAAATCGAAGTTCAACCGCCGCAACAACGTGGCTTTATCTGCTTCAGGCGACGGCGAAATTTTCTCCATTTCCAATCGCGCCAGGATGAATTTATCGACACCATTACGACACCATTTTTCAGCCGCAACGGTCGGCACTGCAGACAGTTTCGGGGCAATAAACGCCCAGTGGGCTTCGTACTCCCCGCCCTGTTCGATCCACTTTTTCAACGTCGCAATTTGCTCGGGCGTGAGCGTCTTTTCGAATTTCTTTGGCGGCATGTGTTCGTCGGCATCCGTGCTCAGCACGCGCTTCAAAAGTACGCTCTTTGCAGCATCGCCCGGGACGATCGCGAATCCGCCGTCTTCCAATTTTGCGAGCGCCGACTCTTTGACATCCAAGCGCATCTCCGACGCGCGCTTGTTCTTGTCCGGCCCGTGGCACGCAAAACAATTTTCGCTGAGAATCGGACGAATATCGCGGTTGTAACTGATCTTCGGTTCGGCGGCAAACGTGCTTGATATACCGATTGCGAACAGGGTCAGGGCTGTACTTTTCAAAGTAGACTTGCACATGAAAACGGCTCTCCACGATGGACGATTTTATGTACACCTATCGGACAGATACGACGGGGTAATTTGCGAACTTGCGCGTTTCTGTTTGTAGCGCTAACAGGGTGATACCCCTTTGCGCGGACGATTTTTCCGCCCCGTCTGGAAAGTTGTAATTCGACGCGAGTTTTTATCCGTCCCTTACGGGACAGGACACACCCTTCGTAGGCAAAGTGCCGATGTAGTACTACGAGGTACATGCCGATCACATGCGTGGCTTCACCAAAACCAACGATACCCCCGCCGTGTCGTCACTGACCAGCGGCACTTCGGCATACAGTCGATTCCTGTCCACACCGCATTTCTGACTCAAATACGTCCTCACCAATTCCGCCCGCCGCTTCGCCAGCTCCCGATCGTTGCGATTGTTCCCGCGCACAATCACATAGCACTCCGGAAACAAATTCAGCGTCGCCGCGATGCTCTTCAACTCCGCCTCCCGCGCGGGCGTCAACTCATCCGACCCGCGCGAAAACCCAATCGTGTCCCGCAGCGGCGCGATGATCCGCATGTTTCGCCATTGAGCCTCCGTCAATTCCTCAACACCGTTTCGTCGATTTTCCTCACCCGCATTTCCATGAAAATTTCCCGCATAAAGCGATTTCAACGTCGTTGTATTTTTCACCGAATCCGGCATCGCTCCGTTCTCTTGCGGCAATCCAAACCGCGCGTAATTCTCCGCCGCATTCAACCACCGCCCGTGCGTCGCCAGCCGCTGAGCGTCGCTGGGCGTCGCGCTCGGCGTCGTCTGCATGATCGCATTTTCCATCCCGCCCGGCGTCGATTCAATCGCAGCCAGCGCTTTGAAATAGTCCTTGAAAAATTCCGCCACTTCCGCCGGATTATTCCGGAGAACCTTATCGCTCGCGACGAGCACTTCGCACCCGCCGCTCTCCATCAAAATCCGCCCGCGATTGCGTTCTGCCTGAAACGCGAGTGACTCCGGCATCGCAAACACGCGCGTCGCCCAATCCGCTTGCGACGTTTTAAACTTTTTGAAAACATCATCCGAGCTTGCAGCCACTTCAAACTGCGGCGGAAGCTGCGAATATTTAAACGCCCGGAACACCGTCTGAGCCAGCGCCTCATCCGGGCCGCCGCGACCGTATACAAACGCATGCTCGTCGCTCAATTGCTCAATAAATCGCGGCCCCGTTTCATGCACAACCAACGCATTCGCCGCCGTCGATTCCGATAAAATCAGCACCACATTCCGCAACCCCGATTTTTGCAACGATCCCAGAGGCCCCAACGCCACCACCGCCAGATCCGCCTGACCTGCCTGCCCCGAATTGAGCCGGGCCAGCCGCTCTTCCGCGCTCAGTTTCGCGCCGCTCAGTGCAATTGAAATCGCCTTCGCATTCAGTTCCTTCCGCAGCGCCGACGACCGCAAAACCGTCGCCCCCGGCGTCACATCGCACAGCACCTGAAACGCATACCGATCATCCTTCCTAACTACCGCCGGTTGTGTTGGTTCCTTCACAACCGGCGGAGCCACCGGAATCTTTTTCCTGCGCAATTCCTCCTGCCTGGCCAACTCCGCTCTCCGCTCCGCCTCGTTTTTTTGCCGCTTCAACTCCAAGCGCCGACGTTCCTCCTCAACAGACGCTTTCGGAGACACAGGCACCGGAGGGACCGGTATCGTCGAATCCGGCTTCGCGAACAAATAATGCTGAGCCAGATAAAAACACGAAATCGCAAACAGCGCGACAAAAAACAAAAACGCAAACAAACACGCCCGAATCCGCGGCCCCGCCGGCTCCGGCTCGGAATTTACCGGCACGGGTTCAATCTTCGGAGCCGTAACGTCCTTGCTCACAGTCGGCGACACAGCCACAGGAACAGGCTTAACCGAAGGAATATTCGGCGTCGGTGCAAACCGAGGCTGCGGCGAGGGCGGGGCAGGGGGAGGGAGAGGAGGAGTGGGAGGAGGAGTTGGTTTCGGCGGCGCAACAACAGGAGGAATAACGACAGGCGGAACGCTTGGGGGCGGAGGCACAACGACCGGCCCGTCCGGCTTCAGCGCAACCGACTCCGCCTTGACCGCAGGAGCTTTCCCCGCCGCGACAGCCTCCATCGCCGCCAGCAACCCCGCACCATCCTTAAACCGCTTCTCCGGATCTTTCTGCAAACACGTTTCAATCAGTCTGAGCACCCCCGGCGAAAGATCGTCGCGCACCGTCGTGATCGGATCGAACGCCCGATTGATCGTAGCCTCCAGAACCGCAAACGTGCTATCCCCCGTCCAAGGCTGCTTCCCAACCAGCAACGTGAACAACGTCGCGCCCATGCTGAACACATCCGCCGGCTTCCCCGCCAGTTTCGAACTGTGAATCTGCTCCGGCGCAACATACCCCGGCGTCCCCATCGTCACCGTGTGCCCAACCGTCAAATCGTCGGGAACATCGTCCTTCCGAGCCAAACCCAAATCGCCCAATTTCGAGTCGCCCAGCACCAGCGTCGCTTCATCGTCCCCATACGGAATAAAAATATTCCCCGGCTTGATGTCGCGATGCACGATCTCTTTTGAATGCAGCGTCGCCAACCCCTGCGTCGCCGCGATGCACAATTTCAACGCGTCCGCTTCAGACACTTTGCGCCGCGCGACACGCTCCTGAGACAGCCACTCCGCAGCCGTTTTTCCGTAGACATACTGCATGACGATGAAATGTAGCTCGAGTTCATCGTCCGCATCATCGACTTCGACCAAATGCGGCGACCGCACCTGAGCCGCCAATTGCGCTTCCAATTTGAACCGCGCCGTAAACGCCGGATCAATCGCATTCCCGCCAGTCAATACCTTGACAGCCACTTCCTTCAGCAGTTTCTGCGTCTTGCCCAGATACACGGCCCCCATCCCACCGCTGCCTAGCCGCCGGATCAGGAAAATCTTTTTCGATGCTAAAAAAGGATACTCGACGCCATCCAATTTCTGCCGTCCCAGCGCCAATAAAATCGGATCGCCGCAAATCCCTTTCGGCAAAACCGGCACCGGCATTTCAGTTGAATTTTCAGGAAGATTGTCCGGGCGCGGTGTGGCCGCTTCGACAAGCGGAACCTGCGCCGCATCACCCCCCCCGGTGCTCATTGCAGAAGGAGGCGGAGTAGCTTGTTCTTTAAAATCCTCACCCGCGCCCGGAGCGCTGGATGAGTTCGAGCGCGTGTCGTCACCGTTGGACATTCAAGTTTCTCGAGAGTCGCCGTGACCAACGCTCAAATCATAACACGCCCCAACACCGCCGCAATCCGGATTTACCCCCACGCCATCCGAACTCCTCACTCACTCACTCATCACTCACAAACTCGGCACTCCCCACACTCGGCACTCGCCCCTGCCGTTAAGCCAGCACGTCCTTGACCACCGTCCCAAACACGTCCGTCAACCGATAGTCGCGCCCCTGGAACCGATACGTCAATTTCTCGTGATCAAAGCCCAGCAAATGCATGATCGTCGCCTGCAAATCGTGAATGAAAACCTTGTTCTGTGTGATCGAAAATCCCAACTCGTCCGTCTCGCCATAACTGAATCCCGGCTTCACGCCGCCGCCCGCCATAAACAGCGAAAAACAATCCGGGAAATGATCGCGCCCCAACACCGCGCTGCCCGCCGTGCGCCCTTCGCGAAACGGCGTGCGTCCGAATTCGCCGCCCCACACTATCAACGTGTCCTCCAGCAACCCCCGCTGCTTCAAATCCTTGATCAACGCGGCCACCGGCTTATCCGTCCGTTCCATTTTCTTCGTCAATCCGTCGCGTATATCCTCGCCCGGATTCGTCCCATGGAAATCCCAGCCCCAATCAAAAAGCTGCACAAACCGAACGCCCTTTTCGAGCAGCCGCCGCCCCAGCAAACAATTGTTCGCAAAACTCGCCTCGCCAGGCTTCGCCCCATACTCCGCCAGCGTCTCCGGCTTCTCGCGCGAAATATCCATCGCGTCCGGAACGCTCGTTTGCATCCGGAACGCCAGTTCGTACTGAGCAATACGCGTCGTCGTCTCCGGGCTGCCCAGCTCCTTCTGTTGCATCTCATTTAGATCCCGCAACGCGTCCAGCGTCTTCCGCCGCAACCCGCGATCCATCCCCGCCGGGTCAGAAACATACAGCACCGGATCGCCCTTCGAGCGGCATTGCACGCCCTGGAACACCGAAGGCAAAAACCCGCTGCTCCAACAATTCTGCCCGCCACTGGGTTGCACGCCACTGCTGATCAGCACCACAAATCCCGGCAGATTTTCGTTCTCTGATCCCAGCCCATACGTCGCCCA
>JANXLS010000388.1 GCA_025355035.1 Planctomycetota bacterium
CATCCATTTCGCATCAAGCGATCGACCACATTCTCTTCAATCTGATCTTTTTCTGGTATCTCGGGCGCGACGTGGAAGTGTTCTACGGTCGCAACAATATGATCGTTCTCTACGTCTTCGCCGGGCTGGTCAGCTCGTTGACTCAAATTGGGCTGGGCCACGTTCGGCACGATGCCACGCCATGCCTCGGCGCGTCAGGTTCGATCATGGGAATTGCCGCTGCAGCCGCTTTCATCGATCCCAACAAGCAGCTCTATATTTGGGGAATCCTTCCGGTCAGACTCTGGATGCTCGTTCCGGGATACGCGCTGTTGGATTTCACCGGAGTCGTCAGCGATCAAGGCGATCACGTCGCCCACGCCGCGCATCTGGGCGGAGCATTCGCGGGCCTTCTCTTCTACGTCCTCGATCTACGCATTTTTGCCAGCCGCGGACGCAAGCACTCCGGGCTCGTGCAGCGCTTCGGCAATTGGCGGCGCTCGCGAAAATTGCGTGTCGTTCAACCCACCGGCGACGCCAGTCGCGACGCGCATCCGGATCATCCCGCCAGTGAACACGACTGGATCGCCGCACGCGAAGGGCGGCGTCTCGAAGCTCTCGCGGCCGAAGCCAACCTTCCATTGCCTGTGGTTCAGCAACGCATCGATGCCGAAACCGCCCAGCGCGTGGACACCATTTTATCCAAAATTTCGCGCGAAGGCATCGGCGCTTTGACCGACGAAGAACGCGCGTTTTTGAAGCACTCCAGCGAGAAATACAAGCGGCCCTAAGTCGAAGTACGCGCTGGGATTCGTTTGAGTTATTGTGGTTCAGGCGGGACGCCCGCACCGCAA
This sequence comes from Planctomycetota bacterium, assembly GCA_025355035.1. Lineage (GTDB taxonomy): Bacteria > Planctomycetota > SZUA-567 > H5-PLA8 > H5-PLA8 > JANXLS01. The sequence continues at coordinate 834 of JANXLS010000388.1, forward strand.
TTTTCGCGTTTTAAAGCCAAGGGGTAACTCAAATGTTACACACCCGAGCGCTCGGAGTATTCACTTGGCGATTCCCCGCTCTCTGCTATTCTACACCACTCGGGAGATCTCACGTCTACATGGGTTTAGTTACACGCTTTTTGGGTTTCATCGGACGCACCGGACTTGTGTGCGCCGATGAACTCGGCCAGATGGGCCGCTTGATGCAGCGAACGCTGTTCATGCTCCCGCGCATCCGGATCGAACCCCTGGCAATTCAGATGATCCGCTTCGGTGTTCGTGCCGTTCCGATCATCTGCATGGTGAATCTCTTCGTCGGAATGATCGTCGCCGTCGCCATGTCATCGACGCTCATCAAATACAACGCGCTCAACGAAACCGCATCGATCGTCGCTATTGCGATCACGCGCGAGCTCGGGCCGTTGATGACGGGACTGATCATGTCGGGATTTGCGGGAGCCGCCATCGCCGCCGAAATCTCATCGATGAACGTGAATGAGGAAATCCTGGCACTTGAAGCCGGAGCGCTTTCGCCGATCCGCTTCCTCGTACTGCCGCGCGTTTTGGGCGTCATGTCGATGATGATGTGTTTGACGCTGATCGCCGACGTTCTGGGCATGACGGGCGGTTTTGTTGTCGGAACCAACCTTCTGAAAATCACTCCTCTAAAGTACATCGAGATTAACAATTCGGCTGTGGATTGGATGG
>JANXLS010000413.1 GCA_025355035.1 Planctomycetota bacterium
TTGAGACAAATACGCTTAGCGAGACTGACGAAGGGCCACGCCGCCCGCCGCAAGCAGATGGATGCGTCGGGTTTTGGGATAGGTTCTAAATTTGAAAATGCAAAACGAAGTTCCGAACCCATCTCGTTATACGAGAATTGATCAGTCGAGCAAGTCCGATGCCCCATGACCCGCGTAATTCAAACAGCCATGCGTTCAATGACACATATCAAATGTCAAATACCAAATACTAAATGACAAATAAGCCGTTAAACCTCCGTCATCCGCGCTACCGTTCCCCAATTTGAACTTTGAACCGCCATTACCCCCCGTACCTCCCCACAACAACTCCTGCTTCCATCCGATAAGGCTCAAACGCCATAATCGCCGCATCAATCTCCCCCATCGTCATCCCAACCTTCCCCTCAATAACCACGTCATTCCCTTCGTTCAAAACCTCCTCAATCAAAACAAGTTCCAATTGATGCGGAGTCATCCCATAAATCACCTGACAAGCCCGATAAAGTCTTCTGTAAGAAGCAAACCCCATCTCATTCGCCCAAGCATTCTGCGAAAATCGAGGCCACTTCCGCTCCGCCTTCATCGCACCCCAAACCTCCCAAACTTGCTTCTCCGCCACCGTTCCCAAACATGCACCATGCGTCGTCTTTTCGGTAGCGGCCCCAGCCGCAAAGCCGTCGCCCTTCCCCTCTCTCCCCTCAGGGGAGTTGGGCCGGGGGTGGGGGAGCTCGTCGCTGCCCCCACGCCCATCAAACCCTATCACCACGCTCCGAATGCCAGCCTTCAATTTCCCCCTCAAACTCTCCGCCCGAATCGAATCAATCACCTGTATCAGCGAATTCCCCGTCAATTCCTTACAAAACCGAGACAAGGCAGAAGGCGCAATCTCCATCGCCCGACAAACATCCAACACCGGATCCCAAAACACAGTCCGCTCAGCCCGTTCCGGGTCCTCCTCGTGCCGCTTGAGTGCCTTCCGAATAAACAACACCGCACCTTTATACAGCGCCCGCAACTTCTTCCGCCGCACATCCACATCATCCGTCCGCTCCGACCCCGGAAACATCCCCGAAGCCATCATCCATTTCGGCGGAGCACTTTCGTTCTTCTTCAAAAACGAGATCATCTCCTTGCGAAAAACCGGATTCTTCGGAATCATCTCCACCGTATAACTGTGATCATAAAAAAACTGCAGTTCATCCGGCATCATCTTCAACGCCCGAGCCGTCTCCCAAAGCGCCTTCTTCTTCCGCTCAAACTCCTCAAACCCCATATCGGAAGAAAGCGCCGCCGGATCAAACCCGGGAGGAGCCTCCTTTAGTTGTGCAGATTGTTGTGTAGAAAAATCAGATGGAGCAGCCGTCGAAGACGCCGCATTAAAACGGTGTTGCGATGCAACACGAGAATCCACAATAGGGTCCATAGCACACCTCGAAATTAATCAAAAAGCCCCGAAGGACATTCTGATCGGATTCCAAGGACGAGCGTTGCGCCCGTGCCGACCACCTATCGTAGTAAATATTACCCTATATTCCAAAATGTCAACTTAATTCCACTATTTTTATATACTTATTTTTAAAGGGTGCATCCCCACACTTGAGGCGCCCCGCCGTTCCCTATCCTGTTGGGGAGAGGGCCGACGAGCAGCCGTACCGCTCGCGGGGTGAGGGGAGAGCGTGAGTTTGTCCCGGCACTCTCGATTAACAGACGCTTCCCCTCACCCCCCAACACGAGCGGGGTTGAGCATTGTAAGTCCGGTGATGCACGCGTTTTTAATCGCTTTTTCGATTTGTGGTTGACGAAATGTTTGCACAAACTACATTGTTCTATTGGCAGGAAAGCGACACGGCGGATATTTTCGATACGCTTCGCTCGATCGAGACAACGACTTAACGACTGTTTTGGAAGCAATTGCGGCGCGAACAATTTTAATGTGTAATTGTTGAGGAAAAGGTACGGCTGTCTCCAGCTTATCATTCGCAGAAAGCCCGGTTGGATCGGGTCCGAATGATTGGATTCACAACGTGTTTTTGAAATCGAGAATAACGTTTGCCATTTCATGCGCCTCGGGACTGTTCTTTTTTCTCCCGACGGTTTGGCCCTGAGCGGCCATTGAGATGGAAGGCTGTGCTGATCCACTTGTTCGCGGGCGCATACCGCTCGGGAATGCCGATGTTTGCATTCGCGCGGAACCCTGCACGTCCATCTCTGGCGCAACGCCGTCCGCCTCGCCCGATCGATCGGTATCCGATCTCCGACTCTCTTCGCGACTTGTCATCACCACGACGTCCGCGCGCATTTACAAGCATTTGCGTTGCGGCCGATTCGGCTGGCCTTTGCTTCCGCGCGCGTGTGCGGGAGGGCTCATGATGCCGGATCGCGGGTCGGATGTTCATTGGATCGAAAGGAGCGCGCCGCATGATACCCATTCGACACACCGCGAGCGGCGTGCCACGATCGTACAGAATGTCCCTGACCACGTCACACCACGAAAGGGATAAAAGCCCATGCAACTTGAGTATTTGGTCGGAGGCGCGTTTGTTGGATTGATCATTGGCTGGGTCATCGCCAGTCTGATTGGAAAAAGCAAGCATCAGGAACACGAAGCAAACGCTCGAAAAGATGCGGACCAGGTCAAACAGAGATTGTTGGATGAAGCGCGGGCTGATGCTGCGAAAATCAAAGCCGACGCCGCGGAAGAGCAGTTGAAACGACGACGCGATTTTGACAAAGAATTGAATGAAATGAAAGAGGAAAGTCGCGCCACCGAAAAGCGACTGGAGAAACGCGACGAATTGCTGGACCGTAAATTGCAAACGTTGGAACGCCGCGAACAGGATCACACGCGGAAGGAACAGGAAGGCGCGAAGCTCGAACAAAAACGCCAGGAGTTGCTGAAGGATACGGAAAGCAAGAACGGAGAGATGACGAAACTGATCGACGAAGAGCGCCGGAAGCTCTCGACGATTTCCAGCCTCACGCCAGACCAGGCGAAGGCGCAGTTGATGAAGCGGGTGGAACGCGACATGGAAGGCGAAGTCGCGGAACTGACCTTGCGGGCGGTGAATCGCGCTCGTGAAAACGCGGAAGTAGAAGCGCGCAAGATCATCCTCAATACGATCCAGCGGTTGGCCAACGATTGCGTCGCTGAGAACACGGTCGCCACCATCGATCTGCCGTCGGAAGACTTAAAGGGGCGCATCATCGGGAAGGAAGGCCGCAACATCCGCGCCTTCGAAAAAGCGACGGGCGTCGACGTGATTGTCGACGACACCCCGGGCGTCGTGGTGCTGTCGGGGTTCGAACCGGTGCGCCGCGAAATTGCAAGGCTGGCGATGCTGAGTCTGATCCAAGACGGACGCATCCATCCGACGCGCATCGAAGAGTCGGCAGCGAAGGCTGAAAAAGAAGTGATGGAACTGATCGACAAAACCGGCAAGGACGTCTCGATCGAATTCGGCTGCCACGATCTGCACCCGAAGCTGCGGAACATGATGGGCCGTCTGCGGTATCGAACGTCGTACGGCCAGAATGTGCTTGCGCATTCGCAGGAAGTGGCGCACATTTGCTCGATGCTCGCCGCGGAATTGAAGCTCGACGTTCAGCTCGCCAAACGCTGCGGTTTGCTGCACGATTGCGGCAAGGCGCTGGATCAGGAAATCGAGGGGACGCATCCGCAGATCGGCATGGACGTCGCGAAGCAATGTGAAGAGCGGATTGAAGTCTGCGAAGCCATCGGCGGGCATCACGGCGATATTGAAATCCACAGTCTGTACCCGATCTTGGTGCAGATTGCGGACGCGATCTCGGCCGCTCGTCCCGGCGCTCGACGCGAGAGCCTTGAGAAGTACATTCAGCGCATGAAGCGTCTGGAAGAAATCGCGACGAGCAAAAAGGGTGTCGAAAAGGCATTCGCGATTCAAGCTGGACGCGAAGTCCGCGTGATTGCGAAAGCCGACATCCTGAACGACGTCGACTGCGCGACGGTCGCTCGGGAAATTGCGAAGCAGATCGAAGAAGAGTTGAATTATCCGGGCGAAGTGCGCGTAACGATGATCCGAGAAGCGCGGTTCATCGAATACGCACGGTAAGAGCTGCGGTTTAAAGTTCAAAGTTCACATGCGGGTTGCAGGGTGGTGCGGATTTGGATGGTGCATCCAAATTCGTGCTGCCCGGGGCCTGAGTGAAAAGGAGCGATGGCTATGAAACGTGTGGCACTGAGTGTGTTGGCGGCGATGGTTTTGGCAGGGAGTGTTTGGGCGGATATTCCGCCTTACCCGCGCGATTCAAAACCAAAAGCAGCGGAAGAGGAATCAAATTCAACCGGCACGGTTGCGGCCGGATTGGCGCTGGCGGCCGCACTGGGAATCGGCGGGGCGCTGGCGATCAAGAAGTTGAAGGAATCCGACGACCAGCCCAAGTCGGAGGACATGAAACCCGCACCAGCCGAAGCGAAGTAGAGCCGAACATTGTTCGGCTCTTTTTGTAGGCGAAGCTCATCAACTTTGAACTTCGAACTTTGAACCGCCGTTCATTCCCCGTTTTCGGTTTCCTGGAATTCTGCGGCGGGCCACCAGCGGAAGGTTTTCTTGAATTTGCCGCTGCCGGACTGGCCCCAGCGGGAGACGTAGCCGCGGCAGTCGATGTGTACATGGCTCCGGACGGAGTCGTCGCCGCCCCATTCGTAAACGCCAATGCCACCCGGGACCACCGCGCCTTCGAGCTCCAATTCACGGCAGGCATTCGCGATGACTTCGCCGTCCTTGCGATCGACCTTGCCGTCGCCGTTGAGGTCGTCCATGTGGTGGTCGCCGTTTTCGTCAATGTAGATGTCCACGGCGTCGCCGTAGCAGTGCCGGCTGAACGGAACGCCGCCGATCTGTTTGTTGTAATCGGGCGTTCGGAATCCGCTGGTCACCGCGAAGTGCGTCATGCGGACGCCTTTTTGACGCAGGCGTTCGCGCAATTTAATGAGCTTCTCGATGAGTTCGATGCGCAGCGGCAGGACGTCGGTGTGGCGGTTGGTCGTGAAAATTTTGTGGCCATCCTTGTCGTGCTCTTCCATGAAGGCGACGAGTTGGCCGAGTTCGAAATCGGGGCCCAGACGGATCTTCGCCGCTTCGGGAGAGAGTGAGGCAAAGAAGCGCGGGACTTGATAATTGGAAGCGTGTTCCCGAACCCGTTTGACCGTGGATTTGTTGGGATCGAGATATGCACCGACCGTTTTTCCGTTGACCTTCAACGTCGTCTTCTCGCCCTTCGTCACGGTTTCGGATTCGGCCAGTATCAGGACATCCAGGCCGAGCGTGGCCGGCAGCGGAGTCAACGAAAAGGCGTTCGCCGCAACCGGAATCGCCGTTTTAGTCGTCACGAGGTTCGTGTTGAAAATGAGATGATACAGGCCCGGCTGCAGCGGAGCGCGAGCGAGTTGGCGCGTGCCAAAAGGCGTGTTCAATCCAGTCTCGATTTTTCCGCCGCATTGACTCCACGACGTCGTTCCGCCGCTCTCGTCGAGTTCGCCACGCACACCCGCCGGCTGAGCGACGACACTGAATTCAACGCCGGCGGGAAGGAAGACTGTCTTGCCGGGAGCGAAAAAACCGTTGAACGATTTGAGACTTTCGTCACTCGTCACCTCAACCGACCACCCGTTCACCACGGTGGCAATCGGAGCGATCGAAATGCCCTCGCGAACGACCGGGCGCTGCAGGACAACGGCCAGCATCCAAGCCAGCGGGATCGCCGCCACAACACTGCCGCCGATCAGCCACGCTCGGATCGGCATGGTCTTGAAGGAGTCGAGAAGTTGTTGAACCATCGAATGGACCTCGCAGATGCACAGTTGAAACGTCACTCATCTATCGGCAGATCGAAGTGGAAAATTAAGGAATCTGGGAATAGAAAATGGAGTTTGGAGTTAGGAGTTTGGTGTGGGGAATTTGGAGTGCTCAGTGTTAGCACTACAACGCTAGTTTAGTCTCATTTTTCGAATCGTAATTGCCGATGTTGAAATCAGGACATCGGAGACGCGATCAATGAATAGTGAATGTGTGACCGTGCAGGATATCGGGGATTTGCCGCATCGCCTGGCGCGTTTT
>JANXLS010000547.1 GCA_025355035.1 Planctomycetota bacterium
CGTCCATCGCACACAATCGCGATGTTATCGGCATAGTTAATGATCGAAATGTTCGGGTCTGACGTTTCGATGAGTTCAATCATTGGCCGCAGGTAGAGGTTGCAGAGCAGCGGACTCAATGCGGAGCCTTCCCGTTTCCCGCGATCCTGAGAGCGCATCGCGTCGAGATGTGTGAAATCCGCCGGCAGGGCCGTTTCGCAACCCATCAGTTCACGCCGCACCGTCTCAATGCGCCACGCTGGCGGGCGGGTACGCACATCGTCACGTATCCAACGCAGCGTGTCTTTGCAGCCAATTATCGTCTGCAGTTCCGCCATGACACGGTCAAGGGGAATGGATGGGAAACAGCGGACGACGTCAAGAAACACAACATATTCGTTCACGGCCAGGCTCATTTTCGCCTTTAACCGCGCGAGCGCTGGGAAGCAGCCCAATGCCGGACGAAAGCCGAACATACTGTGCCGAAAATATCGGTCCAGGATGGGGCCGACAATGTCGTAGATTCCGCGGGAACGAATGCGATCCCGCGATCGGCTCGCGGCGATGAAACGATGTCCGCCCTTTTCCTTTGGAATGGCGACCAAACCACTCGGCTCAAAATGCCAGTTGCGATCAAACATGGGCGCGACAAGTTCCTTCGCATATTGCGCGATGTCGCACCGCGCGATCTTTTTACGCTCATCGTCGTCAATGTTGACCTCGCCCCGAAATTCGCCGTCCGTTCCTTTTGGGAATATCTTGATAATCGTGGGTGCAAGGCATTGCGCAAGGTTGTTGACGCGGTGACGCCCCGGAATCAAACTGATCCCACGGACGGGTTGGTGCGCTGGAGAGTAGGCGGTAGTCGCCGAATCGAAGTTGATGTTGCCGGTTCGCATGTTACGCTTCACTCTGGACTGACAACAATAGTAAACAGAAAGATCACTAATGTCAAAACGTAAATCTTCGATTATGACGGTACAGGAGCGGTTGCGCGGGGCCATCGAGACGATCGGCGAGACTCCCGCAGCGGTCGCGGTGCGCATGGGAATGACCCGCCAGAACATCTACGCGATCCTTGGCGGTCGGCCAGTCCGGAGTCATTTCGCGGCCCGATTTGAAGCCCGGTTCGGGATCAGCCAAGCCTGGCTCCTGACCGGCGATGGAGAAATGAAGGTTCAACCACGGGAAGAAATCGATGCGGAACTGCCGCTGTTCAATTCGATTCCAAGCGCACCGATCGACTTCCGCCCGATCCTCGGTGCAACGTTCAAGGTGCCCCGGAGCTATCTTCCCAATCTTGGGGAACGGTGTTCGCGTTACGTACTTCGCGTGAACGACGACAGCTTGGCTCCACTCGTGCTTCGAGAAGATCACCTTTTGATGGATGGTCGCTTCGATCTCGATGTTCAGCGCCACGGGATACACATTGATGATCAGTTATGCGCGGTTTACCTGGATGGCGCTCCGATGCTCCGGTGGGTCCGTTTCGAAGCCACCACCGGCGCGGTTCAGCTCTTGAAAGGTCCCAACGACACTCCGATCCAACTGACGAAGTCTAAATCGCGGCGGGTTAAAATCTGCGGAACCTGCCGGGGCCTCATTTGGCGTCCCATGGAAACACTGTCGTCCATGGAAGAGCGTTTGCCCGAATAGGGATTTCGGTTTCAGCGAAGGCATCGTCGCCATCATCGACACAGACATTGGCGACGACAACTTCAAAGTTCACGAAATCTCAACTTCTTCTATTTGCTCGCAGTAGCAACAAACGCGGGCCATCCTGGGAATCCAGAGATGGCCCGTATCGCTTTACCGTTCCCAAATTACTCACAATCTGGTTCGAAGCACCGCCGTCAAAGTGGGGAACTTTTCTCGTCGTAATTATTTCTGTAACGCGTTGCAGTCAACTAAAACGCGTCATCGAAAGCGTTACCATCCGAGGACGGTCGCGCTGCATTGCGCAAAGCCAAGAGTTTTCGTTTGCTCACCATGTCGCCCGAACGCCTGTCGCGTCGGGATAGAGTTGCCACATTCATAAAGGGAGATTTCCATGCTCAAGATTTCCGCCCACATCGGGCGCAAGGTCCCCGGACCCCAGGAATATAGTTCCATTCAATATGGCGCTTCGATGGAGTGCGAACTCTCCGACGCCGATACGCCACAAAATATTCAACAGCGGTTGCGTGATGTCTATTCGTTGTTGGACAACACCATTCAGGAGCAGATCGCCGGCACGGCCCAACAGCCCGCCAGCGTCCAGCAGGTTCCGGCGGCGAACGTCGTGCCGATCCGTAATCAGGTGGTGCTGGCTCCGGTACAGCAGCAACCGCCTTCACCGGTCCAACGCAACGGGTACGCCCCCCGCAACCGCGTCGCCGCCATCAACGGCACTTCGAACGGAAACGGGCGGCGTGTCACCTGCACCGAGGCTCAGGCCAAGTGCATCTATGCGATTTGCAAAGCACAGGGCTTGGACATGATTTCCATTCTGGCCGATTACAACGTCGCCGATCCTCGCGATCTCCACGTTCGTGACGCCAGCACGTTAATTGACCGGCTGAAACAGAACGGGAACGGCACGGCCGCGCATTAACGCGCTACCCGATATAAAATGAAAATCCAGACTAGGCGGCATGTGACTCATCATCCCATGCCGCCTTTTCGTTTCCGGAGATTTTTGAAATGAACGAATCCGCAGTCATCGAGGCACCGCCTTCGATTGCACCCACGTCGCTCGATCACATTTCGTTTTCGAGCATCAAAACGTACGCCACTTGTCCGCGCAAATTCGCCTTCAAATACATCGAACAGGTGCCCGAAGAATTC
>JANXLS010000556.1 GCA_025355035.1 Planctomycetota bacterium
CGAATTCGGCCGCAACGTCAGCGTCACCGGTGGAAACGAATCGTTCAATCAAGCACTTGAACGAGCCGGTCGCATCGCCGATTACCTCGAATTCGGTGAACTGCTGGCGCTCGACGCGCTCGAACGCCGCGAAAGCTGCGGCGGCCATTTCCGCGACGAATACCAGATCACCGAAGGCGACGAAAAGGGCGAGTGCAAACCGGATCACCAGAACTTCGCGCACGTTGCTTGCTGGGAACATAAAGGTCCTAACGCTGCGCCCGTTCGACACACCGAGCCGTTGGAATTTGAAGAATTCCATCCTAAATTGAGAAGCTACAAGTAAGGGTTCGGTTTTTATTCGAGAAGTTACGCAACTGACTAATGCGCCACTGAGCCGCATTCAAAAAGGTTAAGGGCCTGTAATAAAATAAGTCATCGATGCAGGCGAAACGGAAAGCGAATCATGAATTTTACACTTAAAGTGTGGCGACAGAAAAATTCGAAAGACGCGGGCAGCTTCCAGACGTATGAAGCCAAGAATATTTCGGAGAACGCATCGTTCCTTGAAATGCTCGACGTCGTCAACGACGGCCTCGACGTCAAACACGAAGAAGCGATCGCGTTCGATCACGATTGCCGCGAAGGCATCTGCGGTATGTGCTCGCTGGTGATCGACGGCCAGCCGCACGGGCCGAAACTCGAACATCAAGAAGCGCCCGAAGCCGGCACGAAGCCGCGCGCGCGCACAACCTGTCAGCTTTATATGCGCGATTTCCACGACGGCGCGACGATCGTCATCGAACCCTTCCGCGCCAACTCGTTCCCGGTCATTAAAGACCTCGTCGTCGATCGTTCAGCCTTCGATCGCATCATCGCCAAAGGCGGCTACATCGCTGTCGCCACCGGCAACGCGCAGGACGCAAACAATCTTCCCGTCGCAAAGCAGAATGCTGAATGGGCGATGGACGCCGCCGAATGCATCGGCTGCGGAGCCTGTGTCGCCGCGTGCAAAAATGCCAGCGCCATGCTCTTCGTCGGCGCGAAAATCTCGCACCTCGCGCTGCTGCCGCAGGGCCAGGCCGAACGCGATGTCCGCGTCGTCAACATGGTTGAACAGATGGACAAAGAAGGCTTCGGAAACTGCACGAATGAAGGCGAGTGCGAAGCGAAGTGCCCGAAGCAGATCCCGCTCACCAACATCGCGCGCCTCAATCGCGATTACATCGCGGCAAAAGCAAAACAGTGGTTGAGCTAACCGTTTAATAGTTCTTCAAGAAGAAGAATGCGCGGTAACGTTCACCCGATTATTTTGGAAGTACCCGGGTCATTCCGATCACCGCCCAACTCGCACCCCAGTGCCGATAAATCAGCGTTTCCAATCGCTTGATACGATCCGGCTTCGTGTCCGTCGCGGCGATTGCCGGGCCCGGAATGAACCATCCGCCTTCGGCTTCCTGCGTATTGTTCAGGAATCGCAGCGCCTTCTGAACCACAGCATCGTTCACGGTAAGGCCATCGCTACCGAGCGCGTAAAGCACCTGTCCGGTTGCAAAACTATCGCTCGCTCCGCCAATCAGCCAACCCCACCCACCGTCCACATTTTGCTGTTTCAGCAATGCGTCCCGAAACGGTGCTGATGTTTCTGCCGTTCCGAATTGTCGTTCAACCAGGAACGCGACCACTCGCGATTCCGTGCTCTTCTCCGGCTTCATCGTCCGAAACTTGGCAAGCGCCTGACTGATCATTTTCTGTGTCGGAACATCCGTCTTCTCAAACTTCGACGACAACCCCAGAATGTTCCATCCGGTCATGATGTAATTCGATTCCAGCACGGTCCGATTTTCACTCGGAAATTGTCCGGACGCTTTCCACAATCCGTCCTTTCCCTGAAAGCGTTCCAGCACAGGCGACATGGCGCTGATCCATTCAGACATCCGTGATGCGTCGGCCGGAACGCCGACCATCAATTGAAAGATCACCGCCGGCCCGCCGCCATCGTTCAACCCTTCTTTCGTCTGCTGCGTCGCGACACGGACCAGCATGCCTTTCTGTGTTTCCAGTTCCTCGAGCGTCAATACCTTTCCGACGGCATCGGCAAACTCCGATTCCGTGACAAATGGCTTGTCCACAATCGGCTTGAGTTTTTGCGCCAGATCGGCCGCAAGACCGCTCTTGACCTGAACGTCAACCGCGTCTTGAGACAGCTTGAACGAGGTGCGCATATCGAGAGAATGTTTAACGGTCCACTCGGTCCACTCGCTGAGTTTTTTCGCATCAACAGCAAATCCTTTTTCGCGCGCTGCGTTGTGCGCCCAAACCATAAACCCGACATGATGGCACGATATGCAATGGCGATTCTCCATCCAACCCACACCGCCTTTTTCGACGTACGCCAAACTGCGCTCAACGCACTTGCGAACATCGGCCACGTCAACAGGGGAGTCAGACGCGGCTACTTGAAGCGATTGCAGGCTGGAAAAAGTCACGAGGAGGACGATGAGGTGACGCATGGTGCGATCTCCGGGACACCTTCCGGCATACACCATCGAATTGAACTGCGCATGAAATCGAGGAATCGACACGTTTTCAAAAGCGCTCGAGCGCCTCAAATTTTCGATCCATGAATTCATGGGTAAAGAAGTTGGATACAAACCGAATCTGCCGCAACAATGGGAGAACACGTCAGGATCGCCAAAGAAAACAACTGCAACTACTCCCTAGCCATGCGCTCAATACAAAATCGTAAATCCGCCGTCCGCGCGAGCGAAACCAGCGACGAGGCTCCATTTCGGAACGCCGCGCTCGTTCCCCTTTTGTGTCGGTAATCCATTCTTGTCATACACTTGCCAGGATAAATTTCCGCCCTTCGCCCACCCCATCCCTTCCGTCCAAACAAACAACGTTTCTCCCGCCGCGTTGGAGGCGACCGACGGATGTTTCCGCTCGCGTCCTTGTCCGGTGGCTGCAGTCGGTGTGACTGTTTTTGTATTCGAACCCAACTTCCCGAAATAAACCTGGCCCTTGTTTTCCCAGCCAATCACCGTTTCTTTTTCCGTCGCGAATACGCTCGACGTACTCATCGGGCACATCGTCGCATTCCACGAATCCAACTTCTGCCCGCCAAACGTCGCGCCCTTGTCATGCGATGCCAACAGGATCATATCCCGATTGACCTTCTCTCCCGCCGCGCGATACAGCACAAACACATTCCCGTTGGCATCCGCCACTGCGTTCATTCCACAACAGCCACATGCGCCCGTCTTCTCGCTCGTCGCCGGCACTTCCGCTGCAAATGTCTTCCCATCGTCGCTCGACCGCGAAACCCACACAAGCCGATGGTCTTCACCCTTCACATCCCCCATGCCATGCCAAAATACATACACTCGGCCGGTACTGTCTGCAGCAACCGTGCCGCCACCGTCCAATCCGTAATGAGTACTAATGATATTTCGCTGCACTTCGAACGCCGTACCTTCCTCGTTCATTCGCGTATAAAGCATCGGCGATTCCTTGTTCGGCCCACGCGGTTCCGCTGTGTTCGATCCCATCCACGCGACATGCAACCGCCCGTTTTTTCCGAGCGCGATATGCGCGCCGCGAATATTTCCCATTGCAATTGCGCTACCGCTCTGGCTGTTCACGTTCAGCGCTGGAGAAAACGTCGCTCCGTTATCTTTGGATTGAACATAAAAAATATCGCCGCCTGCGGGATCGCCCGTGTAATAAATCAGATGCACGACGCCTTTGGTGTCGACGATGACTTGAGGTTGGATGCCCCCGTTCGGCACACGTTTCAGCGTGACTTCACCGCCAAATGAACATTGCGTTGCGAATGCCAAAACGCAGAGCAGATTCATGGACAGGAAGTGACGTGCGCGCATCGTGTATTCCTTTGAATTGAAATGAGTGTTCCTATTTCAAATACACCAGCACATCGGAATTACTTCGACGATTCGTCGGTCGGCTTGTCGTTGTTAATCTTATCGATCACGCGCGACGTGCTGCGGCCTTCCACCAACGGCAGCAGCGCCACGCGCCCGCCGTTCGCTTCAACAATGTCCCAGCCCACGACGTCCTGTTTCGTTTTGTAGTCCGCGCCTTTGCACAGAACATTCGGCTTGATCGCCTTGATGATTTCGTACGGCGTATCCTCTCCAAACAACACGACACCATCCACGCACGCCATCCCCGAAATCAGGCGCATCCGATCGCCTTCCGGATTCATTGGCCGATTCGGCCCCTTGTTCAATCGCCTCACCGAATCATCCGTGTTGATCGCGACGATCAATGCATCCCCCAATTGCCGCGCGCTCTCCAAGTACGTCATATGTCCAAGATGCAGAATGTCGAAACAACCGTTCGTAAAAACAACCTTTTTGTTTTCCTTGCGCAACGCCGCCGCATATTCCGCCGCTTGAGCCGCCGACATCAGCTTTTTGCGCGAACTCGGGTAACTCGCTCCCAGCGCTTCCAGTAATTCGAAATCCGTGATTGTGTGCGTTGCGAATTTCGAAGCCATCACAGCCCCAGCGAGATTCCCCAACCACACGCTTTCAGCCGTCGGCAAACCCGCTGCTTGCGCCAGGCACGCAGCGGCCGCGACAGCATCACCCGCG
>JANXLS010000797.1 GCA_025355035.1 Planctomycetota bacterium
CAAGTTCTATAAAATTGAGCTCGCACATTTTAGCGACGCCACTCGGCCGGCTGGAAGGATTGTTGACGCGCGGATTTAAAAGAGGGTACGGCCTTTAATTCTTCAAACTGACTTTTATTTCGAATACAACCGCCATTGCGCCGTTTTCAGTGTAGGAAACAGCACACTTTTTTGGAGAAAAAGAACTATGTTGCGTTGCATTGCGGTGGTCATGTCATTGAGTTTGGTGCTGGGATTTGCGCGGGCCGAAGATGTTGCCCCGATCAAGGCTTTGTTGATCTGCGGCGGCTGCTGCCACGATTACACGGCGCAAAAGGATATTCTGAAAAAGGGTATCGAAGGCCGCGCGAATGTTGAAGTCACGATCATCTACACGGCCGACAAATCCACCAAGCCGCCGCTGCCGATTTATGGTAATCCGGATTACGCAAAAGGCTTCGACGTGGTGATTCACGACGAATGCTCCGCCGACATCAAGGATCCAGTGGTCATTGATGGCGTGTTGAAGCCTCATCGCGAAGACGGCATTCCCGGCGTCAATCTTCATTGCGCCATGCACTGCTATCGCTTCGGCGATTTCGGCAAGCCGGTCGCTCTCGATGCGCCGAACGGCCATTGGTACGCCTACATGGGTCTGCACAGCACCGGTCACGGTGCGCAGGAACCGATCGCGATTTCGTACATCGATAAGGAAAGCGATATCGTCAAAGGGCTCGAGGATTGGATCACGATGAAGGAAGAACTTTACAACAATATCGAAATCACAACCGCTCACGCGCTGGCCAAGGGCAAGCAGACGACTCACGGCAAGGATAAAGAAGGTAAAGTCACCGACAAGGAAACGACGACCGTCATCGTCTGGACGAACGAATATACGGAAAAGAAAACGCGTGTTTTTAGCACGACAATCGGCCACAACAACGCGACCGTCAGCGATCCGCGCTATATCGAACTCGTCACGCGCGGGCTGCTCTGGTCCTGTAACAAGCTTAACGACAAGTACCTGAAGCCGGCTGCGAAGTAAACGTTTCGACGTGAACTAGAGCGGTTTTCAAATGGATGGAGACAAAGATGCGCCGCGCCGGGCAAGCGGGACGAGGAAGACGAGCGAAACGTATTTGGAGACTACGTTAAGCGAGCCTGACGAAGTACCGCGCAGCCCGCCGCAAGCAGATTTGTCTTCAGACATTTGAAAACCGCTCTAGAGTTGTTGCGACAAGGGCAACCGCCAAAACGGTTGCCCTTGTTTTTTATGGAGCAGCGGCTGGAAAGCAACCGATCCAAATCGCAGTTATTCCTTTGGATTCACCTTCAAGTCAATCGCCGGTGCCTCAGCCTTCGGTTCGCTGAGTTTGATGCCGTCCAACAGATCGTTTAGAGTCTTTTCGTTCTTGCTCCAGTTGGCTTCTTCCGCACTTGCGTTAATGACCAGTATCTTCCCCGGGCGCATGTAAAATCGCGTCGTCATTCGGACATGAATGCCGGCCTGCTCGCCACTGAATTGGAACTCATATCCCTTCGAAGCGCCTTCGCCGATCAACCCTTCTTTGATCTTCTTGTAATCATGCATGTTCATCTTGAAGCCCATTTCCAGCATCGGGCCGAGCGATTCGATCGGCATGGCTAGTGGCATTTGCTGGGAGACGACGTGAATGTGCGCCGCGTTGTCGGGGCTGTCGATCGCGGCGACGGTCATCGGCGTCGTCGGCTTCCCGTCAAGTTTCCAAGTCTTCGCCGAATCCGGCAACTTCATCGCAATGCCCAGCGCTTCGTTTGTGTATTCGCGTCCATCTTTTGAAACGATCCCTTCCGGAGCTTTTTGCGAGAGCATCTGCTTCAGCATATTTTTAACGAGCGGATTCTTCATCAACTCGCTCATATCCATGCCGCCTTCGCCCCCGCCGAACTGCTTCAGCATCTCGCCCACTTTCGGATCGTTCAGCAGTTTGTCGACATCCACATCGCCATTTTTTCCGAGCAGTTTCCCCAGATCACCGCCGGCGAGATCATCCGCAACTACTTTGGGTTTTGACTTCTTGATCCCCGCCACATCAATGCGCTCGTTATTCGGAACCGACGCAATCGCGCCCTTCAGCGTCGTGTGTAGCGTGGCTGCGATATCACCCGCGCCGCGCGTCAGGGTGATCCGCTTGGCACCGGCGGTCTTGACAGTCCAATCCGCACCCAACTTCGAACACGAAGCGTTAAATTTCGCCGCATCATTCGTCGTGTCCCAATCAGTGATCCAACACAGAATCTTCGCGCCTGCTTTTTCGAAAACAGCAAACCGATCCCCGCCCCAGCCTTCCGCGCCCTTCGTGGACTTTTCATTGTCCTTCAGCGATTCGTTGAGCCAGATTTTGATGCCCAGTTCGCCCAGTGTGCCTTCCGAAATTTTTGTCCATCCAACCAAATCCTGCGCCATGCCGGGCATCGCAATGTCTATCGGATCGTCGCGCTGGCCGAGCCATTTTTCCGGGTGCAGAATCTGTTCGGTGCTGCGTGGCGGGTCTTTCGTGAACGCATAATCCAATAGCGCTTGACCACCGGCTTTCTTCACTTTGATGCAAAACACGTAGCCCTGCATGTACGAAAACAGCATCCCGTCGCGGAAGTAGGCGGGCGCGTTTTCCATCTCCTTCGCTCCGGGCATGTCGGGCGACATCGCGATGAGTTCCTTCGGATCTTTCATCAATGTCGCGATCATGTCGTCGATCATCGGCATCTCGTCGA
>JANXLS010000625.1 GCA_025355035.1 Planctomycetota bacterium
CTTTTCTTCGCCGAAGGGTTTGACGGAGGATAGGTCGAGCGGCTTCAACGGTGTGGTTTCGATCAGTCGATCGCCGATCAACTTGCGGACGAGGATCAATTGTTGCGATTCGAGTTTCACGTTGGCTTCGGCTTTAGCCAGCGGTTCGATGGCTGCGTCGCCCAATTTTTTCAACGCATCGATCGCTGCGGTGCGCGCGGCTTCATCTTTCGAGGCCAGCGCGTCAATCAAAGGAGTCACGTCTTCCGCGAACAAACAGAACGGAGCGAGGGCAAAGGCCGCCAAGGTCACTAGCGCGGCTGTGCGAAGAATGTTAGATTTCATCGGATGAGTTTCCTGACTTAAAAAGGGTTCGATTGCAGAAGTGTACATTCGAGCGCTCATGTCTGTAGTGCAAATACGCAATTACTCTTGAAGCGCTCCATGAAGTGATTAAAAGCGTGGGACATAATTAAAGTCATGCAAGCGCCGCGCCAGAACTGTACTCAATAAGAAATGAGAGATTGTGGTTGATCCGTCCAGTCCTGAAGAACTATCCCTGCCATCTGTGCCTTCGTTCGCCGACGATGATGCCCCAGCAAACGATGACGAGCCGATCAAGCCCACTTCGCGCGGGTTGTTCGAAGGGTCGATTCCTTCGATCGTGTTTATCTTCCTTTCGATCGTGCTGAGCGAGTCCGTGATTTCATTCGTGGTTCCGCACTACAAATTGGAATGGATGTTCGTGCGCGAACGGGCGGGCGCGGTGGCTGTTTTGGGCGCGACGCCGCAGCCGAAGACGCCGTTGGCCATCCTGTTGACGGAGTTGTTTGCGTTGGTCTTGCTGGGCGGCGGTTTCGTGGCGCTGGCCAGTGTGCCAGCAGTCTGTATGAGTCGGGATGTCCGCGCGTGGTTTACGCGGCAAATCGGATGGCTGGCGGTCCGGCCGTTGCCTGCGATTCACTTGCTCGATTTCATCGCGGTTTTTCTGGTGTGGCGATCTCTCGGGCCGGTGATGGTGATCCTGCTGCATTCAACGCTTGATCTGAGCAACAACGATCTGATTTTCCCAATTCAGATCGCTGCTCACCATCTGAATTGG
>JANXLS010000664.1 GCA_025355035.1 Planctomycetota bacterium
GAGCAACGGAATTAGAGCATCGGCGATTTTGTAGCAGAACGGCCAGCCGTAATCGAGATTGAGCGAGTACGGAGCGAAGCTGAGGCGCAGGTATTGAAGGATGACGCCGGCTTGTGTCATGCAATATTCCATCGGGCCGTAGGGAAGCTTCCCGAGGTTCGTGCCTTCGTGCACGCCGCCCCAGGCCAGACACGCGGCCAGGATCAGCCAGGTCGACGCCACTCCGATCAGGAGCGTTTTGCTCGTGCGCCACATTTCGCCCCAGGACGAGAACCACACCGTTCGTGCGAAGAGCAGCAGCGTGAAGGGTGCTGTGACCATCGTTTCTTTCGACGCCATGCCCAGCGCTGCGGAGGCGATTGCGAATACGAGCCATTTACGCTGGGCGGATCCGATGTCTGCGGACCAGAAGCGTACCACGCCATAAAAGGTCGCCATGTAAAATAATGTCGCGAGAATTTCGACGCGTTGGGTGATGTAATTCACGGGGAGCGATTGGAGCGGATGAAGCGACCAGACGATTGCCGCGCAGAAAGCAATAGGCGCGGAACGATCGGAGAATTGTCCGCCGCGCACGAGGATCGTTCGCCGGATAACGCCAAACAGAAACAAAGCGGCTCCGCAGTGCAGAAGCACGTTCACGGCGCGGAAGGCGCTCGCGTTAAGTCCGAAGAGAAGGTACGTCAATGAGAACGAGAACGCGCTGATCGGGCGGCCGGAGATGCTGCTACCTCGCGGGGCTCGAAACAATTCCCACGGCGGCGAGGTCTTGCTTAAAAAAGGATTCGCCAGGACCGTTCCGGAGTCGTCGAAGATGAAGCAGCCGGGGAACGCGTTGGCGTAGACGGCGAGCGTCGCGAGCACCAAAATGAATGCATACAACCAGACGCGAACGGGTGCACTGTCTGACTGTGGGACGTCGGTGGCAGATGAAGTCATTGGAGCCCTTATGAATCGATGTTGCAATCACACGTCACGTTGCAACGAGGCGATCCACGCTTGGGCACCGCCTTCGTGAATGTGAGTCA
>JANXLS010000718.1 GCA_025355035.1 Planctomycetota bacterium
GACATCTCAACTCACCCGGCGGCATCAACGAAGAGCGTATGGGCTGGACGCAACTGGCGCTGGGATTCGTCGGTGCGTTAGCGATTGGTTGCGCGCCGAATGTTTTGACTGTGGTGAAATCACTTGGGCTATCCGATGACGTGGCGCTGGCCGCCCGAATCCGCGCATTAGCCCCAGCGCCAGGAATTGGCGCGTTACTCCTCGCGTTCGGATTCTTCGCGCTCTGTTTTCTCTGCTCGCGTCTTTGGGTCAGCGGACGCGGCTTCGTTGCCGTCATATTGCTATCAACGCTGACGTTGGGGTATCTGGTCGACGTTCCGATGAATTCGGATGTACAAAAACGTAGCGCTGAACGCTGGGCTGAATTCGACGATCTCAAAAAGAAGATCGATCCCGTCCCAACCGGGTCCCGTTTCTATTGTTCCGGACTCAATTATCAATCGCTGATTTTTTACTCCGCGCGGATCGTCCGAAATCTCAGCGAACTTGCCAACGAAACGCCCGATCCGGGCACCCCGGCCTATGTCATTGTCTACGGACGAACGTCGTCGCTCTACGACGTTCAATTGCCCGAAAGCGTCCGCTCAAATACCGATCACTTTTCGTTGATCGAACTCTCGCCGGCGCTCGAATCGCAAGTGCGCGAGGCGATCCAAAAGTTTAACTCGAACGGGAATTGAGATTCTATTTGCTCTGATCTTCAATCAGTTTCCGAGCGTAATAGGCGGTTCCCCACAACCGCCGGTCGCCTTCGATCATGTCGTGAGCGTTCGGTTCATCGCCGTAAAACGTCGGTCGAAAACTCATCATCGGACTGACCCCGCTCGATCCGGAAATCAGCGTCCGAACAATGTCATCCGGCTTCGATCCGCGCAGCATGTACGTCCCGCCGTTTCGGGCAAATAATACGGCCGGAAAGGTGTGCTGCATCGAAAACGCAAACGATGTTCCGCCCATGGCCTGTCCGCCGTGGCAGTTCGTGCACCACTTTCCAAACTGTTGCCGTCCCTCTTCAAACAACGCATCGTCTCTGGGTAACTTCGCCGGAAAGATAAACGGCTTTGGAGCCGGCCACTTCTTCGACCCGACCCAAAACATTTTCACGCTGTGCACCAATGCCCATCGATCCGCCTCCGGCAAACTCCGGAAACTCATCATGCTTGTCCCGGGCAATCCGCGCGTCAGTGTCCGGAAAATATCCGCATCAGCCGGCAGCGTATTTTTCTCTGTCGACCGAATTTTGAACGATGCCAGCGGCGTCGTGAAATTGGCCGGTCGCGAATTGAAATTCAATCGCCCCGTCAATATTCCATCGCCCTTCCCATCGTCGCCGTGGCAGGCCGCGCACGCTTTCGAAAAAAGTTCTTTACCCCGCGAGGTTAGTTTATCGTCCAGCGCCGGCGACGGCGGCACCGTCCATTCGTCCCAGGACGATGTACCGTCCGCAGCGATTCCTTTGATCTCCAATTCTTTCACCGGCGCCGGATCAAAGACATAGTCGCCATTGGCGTCGGTCGAACTCGCTCCGCCCGTCCGGCTAAAAAAAACATATCCCGCCAAACCCAACAGTGCCAGTACGATCAATCCTATCGGCCACAACGACGCACCTTTTGCCGACACCGCCCCATTCGTTTCACTCATCATGTTTACTTTTCAGCGTCCTTGACATTGATG
>JANXLS010000752.1 GCA_025355035.1 Planctomycetota bacterium
ACCCGAACAGCCCGCCGAAGCAGGTGAAGTTCGGCCAGCAGACGAACGATGAAATGGGGTTGGTCTTCATTCAATACGTGTCGCAATCGAAGGACGACGTGGCGAAGATGCGGCGGGCGATGATAGTCAACCGGATAAAAGAGGCGCTGGGCGGCGCGACTTTGGAAAAGTGATTTATTAACAGCAGAGCAGCTTTGGTTTCGTGTCTTTGTGAAAAGAAAAGAAAAGCGTTAAACTTTTGACTGCTTTAGACAGCGGTTTCAGGGTTGCCAGTTGTCGCTTGGAAGCGAGAAGTAAGAAAACAGGAGTGCATGCCACTATGGGTCGAAAACCCAGTTTGATTGCGATTGATCACGACGACGACCAGGCCTGCTACATTGGCAAAACGGCTGACAAGCGTCAATTTTTTTTAACGACGCCGTTCATCCCCGCGCGCGGCATCAATGGCGGCCGCGAATTCGTGGCGTTGTATCTGTTCGATATGAAGGGCAAGTTTCTCGAAGCGAAGATCGACGATCTCGGATCGCGCGCGGAATTAAACGAGAAGAAGATTCAGAAGATCCGCGAAAAGCGGCTGCATGATTTGGGCAAGCACGAATTCTGCCGGATCGAAATCAAGCCGTTTACGGTCGAGAAGTTCAAGACTGTTTTCGGATTGATCCCGCGAGCGCCGGAAGAAAAAGGCGACGACTGGTGGGTCGAAGCGGAGCCGGGGAACTACATGGCGTTTCAGGAGCCGTGGGACAGCGGAGAGTACGATTCGTAACCGATTCCATGTGCGGCGTTACGGGCGTGGTGGGACAGCTGTATTTTCAATTCGTGGCATGGATTCTGCAATGTAGATTCTCCGTGGTGGCTCAGCAAAGGCTTCGTGTCGGGAAATCCGGCACTTGAGTGGGAGAACGCAACATGCCTGTTAAATTATTCTACACGTTGGCATTGGTGATGGCATTGGGCTCGTTTGTTAACGTTCGCGCTGCGGAAGGCGACAAGCCGAAAGGCGGCGGTGGCGGTAAAATCATTCAGATGATTTTGGACAAAGGCGACGAGCTGGGATTGACTGCGGATCAGAAGTCGAAATTGCAGGAGATGGCCAAAGGGCCGATGTCGATTTTGACAGACGAACAGAAGAAAAAAGTACAGGACATGCTGCCGAAGGGTGGACCGGGAGATAAGAAGGGCAAGAAAGAAGCTGGCGGCGACGGCCCGAAGAAGCCCGGTGGCGACAAGAAGCCCAATGGCGATGAAGGTGACAAGAAGCCCGACGGCGACAAGAAGGCTGACGGAGACAAGAAGCCTGAAGAAAAAAAAGGCGATGCGGAAGAAAAGAAGTAGATCGGGGCACTGAATACGAGAGCGTCGGGAAAGAAGAGCTTGCAGTCGTGCCGCTGATTTTATCGGATTCGATGACGAAAAGTTTACTATAAGGAGTGGAATTATGATGACTCGATGGATGTTGCTGAGCATGGCGGTTGTTGCGATGAGTTGCGCGACGTTGACCGCGTTCGAACGCGGCGCGGGTGCGGGGAACGGACCGATTCAACATATCTTGGATAATGCCAAGGAATTGAACCTGAGCGACGATCAGAAGACGAAGTTGCAGGCGCTGGTCAAGGAAGTCGCTGGGAGCCACGACAAAGGTGCCATGGCGGAGAAGATTAAGAACAATCCTGAGTTGCGTGAAACGTTCAAGGAAATGAAAGCGGCGAAAGAAGCCGGCGATGAAGCGAAATTGAAGGAATTGCGCCAAAAATTGATGGCCGGAGAAGGAAAAGCCGGTGCGGGCAAAGGTGAAGGACACGGTGAAATCCTTCAGAAGTTGGCGCAGATTCTGACACCTGAACAGATGAAGAAGCTGAAGGAGATGCGGGAATCGCGCGAGAACAAAGGTTCGGCGGCGTCCAATTCGAATGACAAAGCCAGTAAGCCGGATGCATCGAAGGGTGTTCCGAAGGTGTTTGAATAACGCTTTAATCTCTGGTAGTGGCGCAGAGAATGACAAAAACGCAGACAGCGATGTCTGCGTTTTTTTGTTGCGCGATCACGAGGCGCTAGAGCGGTTTTCAAATGTCTGAAGACAAATCTGCTTTCGGCGGGCTGCGCGGTACTTCGTTAGACTCGCTTAACGTAGTCTCCAAATACGTTTCGCTCGTCTTCCTCGTTCCGCTTGCCCGGCGCGGCGCATCTTTGTCTCCATCCATTTGAAAAACGCTCTAATAATGAGACCAAGAGGAAATAATCCACAAAGTGGAGTTGATTGGGTGCACTTTTATTATATACTCTTTAACTCTATTGGAATAATAGTCAATGTTATCAATGAAGACTCGATATGCGATCAAAGCACTCATCGCACTGGCTCGCAAGTCGGAACGCACACCCGTGCTCATTTCGGCGTTGGCGGAACAGGAAAGTATCCCGAAGAAGTTCCTTGAGTTGATTTTGCTGGACCTCAAGGCGATGGGAATGTTGAGCAGCAAACAGGGCAAGCACGGCGGGTATTTTCTGCGCTTGGAGCCAAAGCAGATTACGATCGGGCAGATTGTACGAGGAATAGAAGGGCCGTTAGCGCTATTGCAGTGCGTCAGTCAAACGCGGTACGAGCGCTGCTCGGATTGTCCTGACGAGAAGTTGTGCGGCCTTCGGTTGGTTTTCAAGGATGTGCGCGACGCGACGTCGAAGATTTTGGATAATACCAGCTTGGAGGATGTAATGACGCGTGTGGATGTCGAAGGGAGGAATACGGACTTGATGTTTCATATTTAAGGACAGAAATATTTTTAACATAAAAACTAGTAAAACGATAGGCTTAGTGCATATATGACGAACGCGAAGATCGAATGTGACATTAGCGGAATAAAAAGAATGAACAATCCTGTGAAAACAATCTTTCACATTTTTCTGACAATTGCGGTGGTTATCGTATTGAACGGCTGCGGCAGTGGCGTGGCTGGCCTGGGCACATCCGAGAGTCGACGAGCTCCCACTGAAGTCCGGCTTGGCTATTTTGCAAACATCACGCATGCGCAGGCATTGATTGGCGTCGCTCGCGGTGATTTTCAGAAAGCGCTGGGTCCAATTCCGTTAAAAACGTTTGTCTTCAACGCGGGTCCTGCGGCGATTGAAGCCATGTTTGCGGGCGAACTCGACGTGGTCTACGTGGGTCCTGGACCGGCTTTGAACGGCTTCGTGAAGAGTGGCGGAAAGATCCTGCGAGTCGTCAGCGGCGCTGCGGCAAACGGTGTGGTCATTGTCGCGCGGAAGGGGAGTGGGATCGTTAAACTCGACGATCTGAAAGGCAAGCGTATCGCGACGCCTCAATTCGGTAACACGCAGGATGTTTCGGCGCGTGCGTTTGTTCTGCATCAACTGCGGGACAAAGACAAGAAAGACGGCGGAACGACAACCATCGAAACCGTCGCCAATGCCGAACAATTGGGTCTCTTTAAACAAGGTCAGCTTGACGCCGCATGGGCACCGGAACCGTGGGGAACGCGATTGATTCGTGATGCGGATGGCGTCTTGATCGAAGAAGAAAAGAATCTCTGGGACGAACGAAAGTTTAGCACGACGCTGATTGTCGCCTCGGGGAAATTCATTGCTGAACACCCCGATGTTCTCGAAGCGATGTTGAAGACTCACGTCGAAATCACAACTTTTTTGAACCAATCACCGGACGCCGCAGCGCCGATCATCAATACCGAACTGAAGCGGATACAAGGAAAAGCCATGGACCCCGATGTTCTCAAAGAGGCCCTGTCTCGCGTTGCATTCGATACCGACCCGTTGCCTGAGGCCATCGACAAATTAGCGGGATGGTACGTTGAATTGGGAATTATCAAACGCAAGCCTGACCTGGCTCGATTTGTTGATGCGTCGATATTGAATAAACTCAGGGCTAAATAGGAGCGCTCGTCATCCCCGTCCCACTTGCCCAGCTGGGTATGCGTTTTTTGCCGGTAGCTCTCATCGTAAATTTGGATTTTCGCTTTTTAATTTGGGGCTCAACATGATTGCATCGCCGCACGCTGTACCTTCCGTCGCAACGATCTTTTCCCATTCCCACGCGCACCGGGCTGTCAAAGTCGAGATTCGCGGCGCGACTAAAAATTACACGACCGGAGACACGCAATTCACCGCGGTCTCGAGCGTGAATCTCACTGTCTACGACGGCGAAT
>JANXLS010000796.1 GCA_025355035.1 Planctomycetota bacterium
TCCGCCGCGTATTTCGGCCTGGGTCGAGGCGGACGCGAAGGAAGATATACGAGTGTATCTCTGACTGAGCGTTCAACGAAGAGCCAGGCCGAAAGACGCAAGCAATTCTTAAGTTTATTGTTTTACAGGCCCTAACACCGCGCGACGTTTCGAGAATTGAATGAAAAAGTCCCGCAGACCACCCATCAGCGGGATTTTTTTCCTTCCGTTCTTTGCGTTTCTGCAGGTCCTTCGTGCGTTTGCGAGAAAAGAGTTTACGCCCGCGACAAATACGGAATCGTCATCGGTCCTTCCGGCAGCACCGCGATCGGCGCATCTTTCCCAACGCGCTTCAATTCCTCCGCCACCCGTGCCGCGATATCGCGGACCGGTTCCAAATGCGAACGCCGCGTGTCGGCGTCCGAAATTTCACTGAACAGACCCACCCGGGCGCGAATCAAAATCAGAGCGAGAAGCTGCGCCTGCCACTGATCGAATACACGGTACCCCGGCAAATGAATCGTATCCAATATCGCCTGAGCCGACGTGTGCTCGAACAGCATCGCTTTGAAATTACCATGCTCCGGAAAGCCGTCGTTACACCGAGCCGCCGCGATAATCAATCCGCCGTCTTCCACAATCTGCGCCGCCGCTGACATGCCCTTCACCGTCTGGTACACATTCTGATCCAGTGGATACCCGCCGTTCGTGGTGATCACAATCGGAAACGCTTTGGGACACGCCGCCATCGCCGTCGCTTTGGCAAACGCGCACCCTTCAGCATGGGCCGCCCGAACGTCGCCGCAGAAATACCGCGTGATTTGCTTCTTGCGGTTGAGTGTCAGATTTACGAGGAAATCGATCGGCAGCAGCGACCCGTTCGCGCACACCTGATCCTGCGTCGGATTATTCTCCAACACGCCCCACGTGCTGCGCGGATCGCCAATCACCTGCGCGCGGTGGTAGTGCATGATCGAATCAATGTCCGCAACCGCCGGAAAACAGCCTTTGAATCCGCCCGAAAATCCCGCCATGAAATGCGGTTCGATGAAGCCCATCACGATGCGCCGATCCGCCTCGACGTATTCTTTGTTGTAATGAACCTTTCGACCGTCAGAAGTCGTCCCGGCGAACGCCATCGACGCGGGTTCGTGAGCGTTGTGGTTGACGACTTTGTACTTCGCCAGCACCTCCGCCCCAACCATGCTCGCTAATTCCGGCGGCGTGTTGCCGCGATGCGAACCCGTGCCGTTGACAATCGTGAAATTCTCCGCCGGCACATGCGCCAGCTCCGAAAAAATCCACGGCAGCAATCGATGCGTCGGCAACGGGCGCGTGATGTCGGGAATTACAATTGCCACTTTTTCGTTCGAACGAATGAGAGTCTTTAGCGGCATCGATTGAATCGGCGATCGCACCGCATCGCGAAACCCCGCTGCTTCGTCCGCCAACCCCTCGACGAATTTCGGAGCCAGAATCGTGACGTTGTTGGATGGAAGTTCGACCGCGATTCCATCAGTGGAATATTGAAGGTGAATGTTCATAGATGTTCATAGTAGAACGGAGTAACAGCCCGTCCAGTTTCAAATTCCGTGCCCTAATTCCGCCCCCGCGTCGGGCCGGGTCGGGTCATTTCTTCCGCATCGGAGAGTTGCTGTTGCGGTAGTACCATGCCCCGCGGCGGGCTTCAATGAGGAAGAAAGCGGAAACCACAAACATCGCCGCAAAAATGAAAACGAATGCATTGAAATACGCCCGTCGTTCCACGCGGCGCAGCGCGAGAACCGTGCGGTAAAAACCCCATCCCGTGAGAACAGTCGCTGCGGACGCTGCATAACACGAGAGCGTTACCCACAAATTATATTCAAGCTCAACGCATGCAAGGAACAGCCATACCGCCATCGGAACCAGGCTGACGCGGAAAATCCATTTCAATTCATGCAACCGTGCGAGGTCCGTCGAAGCCGAGCGGCGCGAGCGCGCAAGCTCGACGTCGATCGTCTTCATTGCCTTTTCGGTTTCGTGATCCGGTGCGGACATTCGGCTTCTCTTAGAACGGGCTATAAGCCCGTCCAGTTTCTCCTATCCACTACATCCGCGGCGGTGCCACTCCAATCGGCGGCTTGCACGACCGCACTCCCTTTGCATTCAACTTCCGCGCAAAAATCCCCGTCTTCGTCGCCGCGTACAGCGTATCGAAATTCGCTCCGCCGAATGCCATGCCCGTAATGATCTGCCGCTCCGGCGGCACCAGAATTCCAATCACGCGTCCGCCTTGATCGAAAATCTGCACTCCCAACTGGCTGGAGACATACAGTCGCCCTTTGTCGTCCACCGCCGACGCATTCGAGAACGCAGTGAATTGGCCTTCCAGCGTCTGCAACGTGTAGAACGGCTCCGCGTGAACCAGCTTGCCATCCGCTTCGACTTTGAACGAAAAGATGTTTGTGGTGCGCCGATCAATGAACGCCATGAAGCCCTGATCCGGCGTCAAAATCATCGTCGTGTGGTCGCCCATCGGCAGCAATTCAGTCACTTCTTTCTTCGCGTTGACCAGATTGATCGTGCCCCTGTCGACGCCGCAATACAGATTTCCCGAATGGCCGAACGCCAGCGAGAAAATCGCTTTTTCGGGCTGCAATTCGACGTAATCCGACCGAACTCCCGCCGCGTCAAAACACACGACCTTCTTCCCCGCTGCGACATACAGTTTTCCATCCGGACCGAACTTGATTTCGCCGGTAAAATCCTTCCCGCTCGCAAAATCGGCGACCTTTCCATCGGCGCCCACTTTCTTGATCGCCACGCCGTCCGTGCCAGGGCTCAGGAAGAAGAAGTTTCCGGCATCGTCGCTGTCGCCGCCAAGGAAAAATGTGTCCTTCTGATTCACGATTTTTTTCCAGCCTTCATCCTTCATCAGCACTTCATGCACGCCACGATTGTCGACTTTCTCCGGTCGCTTTCCACCCACCGGTTCGTTGCGCCACAGCCAGCGCATCGCGTCCGGAAACGCCGTCCCCAACTGTCGGCCGCTGTGGCCTTCTTTGCCCTGCAGGAAGAAATAATCGTACCCCATCCAGCGCAGCGCGGCGGCCATATCATTGTTCGCTTGCCACCAGCTCCCCGCGTAAATATCGAGGTCCTTGTCGCCGTCCTGCATGTAAATGCGGATCGGTTTCGGCTCCATTTTGCGGATCAGATCCGGGTAGGCGTTGCAGCCGTGAATGCTGGTGAAACTGCCGATGCCGCTGACTACTTTGGCGAAGACATCCGGCCGTTCCCATGCCGCCGTGAACGCGCAACTGCCGCCGGAACTCTGCCCGCACAGCGCG
>JANXLS010000841.1 GCA_025355035.1 Planctomycetota bacterium
GGGAGTCCGAACCGCGCGCCGTGATCCAACGTCCCGGCACCTTTCCCGTGCTCATGACGACACGCAACCAGTGGAAGGCGAAAAATCGTGCGGCCTAATTCACGCAGTATTGGGCGGGACGCCTGCACCACAATTGCGTCAATCCAGATATCCCAAATCAGCGAGTCGTTTTTCGACGGCAGCAGCGCCTTCTTCTGAATAGGCGTTGCCGGCTTCCTTGCTTTCCCACGCGAAGGGAATGGACTGAACGGAAAGCGGTGAATCAAAGCATTCGCTGAGTGCTCGTCCTTCCATATAGGAAGGAATCGGTTGGCCGAGTGCAGCGAGGACTGTCGGCGCAAGATCGACAATGTGAGCGTGTGTGTCCCGTGATGAGCGAACGTTTGCTCCATCGAAAATGTAGAGCCCCTCTGGATCATGTAGACCGGCATACGGGCGCTTCGTGGGGTAGCTGATTTCGCCGCGTTTGGCTCGGCGCACAAATTCGACTCCGGGCATCGGCTGGACAAAAATGTCCGGGAGCAAAAGTTCCCTGCGCCATCCGTGCGCTTCGTCCATGGGCTCGACACCATCAAAGTACGCCGCGCCTGTTTGCGGATCGCGGTACGATGTCAACGCGGCGATGATCTCATCGCGGACGCGCGTGAAATCCGATTCATTGACGGACCCGTGCGGCTGGCGGCCTTGCAGATTCACATACACGAAGCCGGTGCAGGATTGAAACGGCATAAACGCGCGCGTTTTTTCCCAATCGATTGGAATGCCAAGACCGTGCTCGTCGGCATTCTGCAATTTATTGGTGATGCGGCGAACGCTGTCTTTGAGTAATCCGAAGCCGGATGCCGGGACAAGAAAACCGAGTTCGATCAGGATGCTGTTGAGCCGCACGCGCAGCGCGTCGGGGCGTTGGCCGTGATCGCTAAGGACGAGCGTGAGGCGTTCGTCGGCTATCGTTGCGTCGATCAAATCACCGCAGGCGGCGTCGAGTGTTCTGAAAAAATCGAGCACGGAGTTGCGGCGCGTTTCGTTCTCGCTCCACGTTTCCGGATCACACCAGCGCCACGCGCGGTGCATGAGCAGATCCGGGTCCTGGAAGTAGACCATCAACACGTCGGTCGGATGGCGACGGTTCAATTCGATCGCCAGATGAGCCACCCGCTTGACGCGCTCGCGGAGTAATTCAATATTTTTGACGAACGCAATGTCGCCCGCATCCTGGCTGGCACCTTCCCACTGTTCTTCGAGGCCAAGGTTTTCGCCGTGGTTCGGACAGATTTCAAGAATCTCTTTTTCCAATTCGCGCGGATACGCGAACGGTTCATTGATGCCGGGACTGTCGAAACCCGCAAGCAAAAATCCGTTCACTTTGAACGGCGGATAGGTGACCGGTTGCATGACCACGCCGACTTTGTAACCGGCATCAGAGAAGCGTTCGTAGATCGTCTTACCGGCATAGCGTTCAACGTTGTTGAGCGTCAGCACATTCTTCTTCGCGTCGTAGTGCTGCCAGTTGACGATGCCGTGCGTGCCGGGCTGAACGCCGGTCATGAACGTCGTCCACGCAGCGGGCGTTTGGTGCGGGACAGTGGAACGCAAATTGCCGGAGCAACCGCAATCCACAAGCGCTTTCAAACGCGGCGCAGCACCGGCATCCATGACCGGTTGCAGAATGCGCCAGGGCAGCGCGTCGAGTCCAAGAATCAAAAGTTTTTTGAACGACATATCTTTCTCATAAGCCGAACTGTGAGCCCGTCCAGTTTAACAATCGTGCTTTCGAAAACGGGACAGGCTGGCATCCCGTCCTACTTTCGCAATTCCTGCTCCAACAACGCCCGATCCACAAACGGCGGCGGCGTCCAGACGTCCGGAACGGTATCGACGGCTTCGCGCGGAATTTCGATTCCGGATTTCACACGGATTGTGTCGACGAGCGCTTTTAGCACAGCGTGCGGCGTGATTGTCGCCATGCACTTCAAATGAAAACAATTCTTCAGCGTCGGAATGCACGGCGAACATTCCGGTTTGCTGAAGAAATTCGTCTGCTCTTTATAGCCGGTTTGGTGCGGCAACACAAAGCCGCCGAAGATCGAAACGCACGGCGCGTTGACGGCGCGAGCGACGTGCATCAAGCCGCCTTCTTGAACGAGCATGGCGTCACAGCACGCGAAAAGGGCCGCGGCTTCGCGGACGGGAATGTTGCGAAGATCGACGAGCGGTTGGCCGCGAGCGCGCAAGGACTCTTCGCCGCTGATTTGGAATAAAGTCGCGTGAGGCGCGAGGGCATCGCTGATCGCTTGGTAATTCGCAAGCCCCCATTCGCGGTTGTGAGTGGGCTTGAGTTTCCCGCCGCTTCCGATCAGTACAACGGGAGCTGATTTCCCAAGCGTGTTGCGCGCGTGTTGCAATTCATCCGCGCTCAAAAATATCTCCGGACGAATTCCATCGAGCGCTGGAACTTCGCCTTCTTTTGCGCCGGGAAATTGCGCTTCGGCCAATTCGCGCCAAAGCGAGCGCCACTGAACTTCCGCCGCGTGAAGATCGCCAGCCAAATCCTTCGCGCCGTATTTTGCTTTGACTGTACAGCCGCTACGCCAGAGGTGCCAGCCGCGGTTTTCGTTGATGTGCGGATTGTTGAAGAATAATTCTGGACGTCGGCTGACGACAGCAACATGAATGTCGGGGCGGACCTTTTTCAATCCACGCGCGAGAGCGCTGATCATCAGCGTATCGCCGAGCGCTTCGCGATGATGCAGGAACGTGACGCTGCGTTTGCGATTGAAACAGTGCACCAAAAAACGCGGGATTTCCCGCAGCATGGAAGGTGTATCGATCCAAAACATAGGCGCGCATTTTCGCCGATTCCGGACGCATTGCAAACCCACTCCGAACGATAATTTCCGTTTTTGGATTTGGACATGTATCGGTTAAATCGGGCTGAAAATGTGTGCGACGAAAATGAGCGGGCGCATTACAATGTCCAGTGCTCGGCGTATTTTAGGACGCCGAAGGCCGTATTCTCCGCGAGGCTTTTGCCACCATGCCCAAAGCGATTTTTGGCCGTCCGATCAACGCAGTGACACCCGGCGGAACGCATATCGGGGTCAATGTTGTTACACTCTACAAGGGAAAAGTGGTGTTATTTGAGAAGCCGGGATTGCCCGGAGGCCCGGAAGTCGGAGATCTTTGGTTTCCGTGGGACTATCTCGAATTCGGCGAGCAGCCTGAAGTGTGGGCCAAGCATATTCTCAAGCAATGGGGCAAAGTTGAGCCAAAAGAAATGAAACTCGCCGAAGTGTTTTCGATGGTCCCGCCCGGCGAAGATTGGAATCTAGTTTTTCAATACGTTGCCGAATTGAAAGCGTTGCCGAAGAACGGTGAGAACGTCAAAAACATCAAAATCATCGAACACGCGCAACTTCCGCGCATGGTGGGTTGGTTGCGGCGAAGCGACGTGAAACGGTTTTTGACTGCGGTTGATATGGAATAACGTTTAGCAGGGCGGCTTTCCTACCGCCCTTTCTTTCTTTCTTTCTTTTATTTTTATTCCGGTTTGTCTTTTGGCTTTTCAGTCGTACTTCCGCCATTTGTTCGCTTCGTGACTTCTTGAACGGCTTCCTTGCTCTTCTCAATTCCTTCCTTGCCCAATTCAACAGCTTTCCCGAGACCTTCCTTGCCTTTCTCGACAGCCTTGTCCAACGACTCTTTGCTTTTCTTGCCCATCTCATCAGTCTTCTCTTTCGCCGTGGCGATGTCCTGATCGACCTTGTCGCGATTGATGGAGATCCAACCCATGTAGAACGCGGCGACGAACAAGCCGCCGACGACGATGAAGAGCACAACAATCTTTTTCATCCGAACCTCCTGATTTGAATTCAATCCCTGCTTCGTGTTTAGAACAAATGCCAAGGATATGCCTCGAGCTCAATTCTAGCACTACGCCAAAATCAGCTTCGACAATTCCGCTTTGCGCGTTTCCATTTCATCGTTCGATTCGAGACTTTCGAGATTCAGACGGACCACGGGTTCGGTGTTGCTCATACGGAGATTGAACCACCATGAGCCGAGATCAATGCTGACGCCATCGACCTTGCTGACGCTTTTTGCCGACGAACCGTACTTCGCTTCGGCGGCCGCGATGGCTTTCGCTGCGTCGTGGACGTCGAAATTAATTTCGCCGGTGTGATGATAACGTTGCAGCGGTGCAACGAGCTCACTCGCTTTTAGCGGGCTTTGACTGAGCAGGCTCAGGACGAGGAAGAACGCGCTTTCACCGGAGTCGCTGTAGTAGAAATCGCGGAAGTAATAATGTCCGCTGAGTTCAGCGGCCATGATGGCCTTCTGCGCACGCATGCCCGCCTTGATGTGGCTGTGACCGACGCGCGATTCGA
>JANXLS010000866.1 GCA_025355035.1 Planctomycetota bacterium
AGCTCTAAGAGAAAAAGCGGGCGCAGCGCCCGCTTCATGGCTTTAAAATCAGATCGAATAACTCTTACTTCTTCTTGCCCTTGTGCTGCTCTTCCGTGACCGACGTCACTGTCAGTGTCTCGCCGCTCAATGTACCGGTAACTTTGACGTGGGCATGGTTCTTCGCCAGATCATTTAACTGCGTCAACACGTCGCCCGTTGCCGAGAGCGTCACTGACTTGCCATGCTGCGCGCCCGCATCCGCCTTCTTTTTGCCATGATGTTCGGCGACATGCAACACCAACTCAGCGCTTTCCGTTTTCTTGCTCTTTTTCGCGCCCTTGTCGCCACCCTTGCTCGCGTGACCAATCTGCCCGCTCAACGTTTCTGAAGCGCCCGGCGCCGGCTTGCTGAAAATAGCCGGATCGTTCTTCACCGGGTCCGC
This sequence comes from Planctomycetota bacterium, assembly GCA_025355035.1. Classification (GTDB taxonomy): domain Bacteria; phylum Planctomycetota; class SZUA-567; order H5-PLA8; family H5-PLA8; genus JANXLS01. Next base: position 425 of record JANXLS010000866.1, read on the forward strand.
AGCAAATCCACCGAACGAAAATGAGAGTGCGGCCATTACGGACAACGTCAGTTTAGCGATTTTCATGTTATCAATCCCCAAATACAATTTTAACCCGGAGCTCTGGATAATAAGTCGGGACCAACTTTCCCTTTGCTGCAAGCATTTTTCAAATCGAATCGTTCTGCGAAAAAATACTTCTCGTGCATCTCCTATATATGGAGGGGAACGGAGTCGCGTTTGAATACTCGTTCAACCTTGAAAAGATTATTCGAAATGTGGTTTTCAAATCGCCTTACCACAAAAGACACCATTGATTAGCTAAATATTCGGTTATTGCATTGTCGGATAATGCAGATATTATAAATATATTAGGGTACACGTCACTGGGAAAATCAAAATTCGGACCATGAGAATCGCTGTCCTCAGCCTAGTTTTTATCCGAATGTTAAAAATCAGAACGCACCACGAGCGGCCCAAGAAAACCGTTCGGTTATCTGACGAGACATGACCATGAAGCATCATAACGACAAAAAGCGGGGGGGACGTAAAACGATGCGCAGCGCACCAGCGGCCAAAGCGTCTCGCAAGACGGTTTCGAACAAAGTAACGGCGATCTCAGCAGCGGTTCAAGCCGCCGCGCGCCGACCGGATATCCATCCTCTGGATCGAGCCATTAACGAATTGCGCGGCGAATTAGCGAAGAAGCCAGACGATCCGACGGTACTGAGCCGCCTCGGCGCACTCTACTACCGCCGCAACGATCTTCCCGAAGCGGAACGCTTCCTGCGCAAAGCAATCGCAGCCAACCCGCGCCGCTCCAATTACCACAATAATTTGGGCAACGTCCTCTGCGACATGGGCAAGCTGAAAGATGGCATCGTCGAATATGAAGCCGCCATCGCCATCGAAAAAGCCGACAATCCCGACAAGGCACCGTCACCCGAAGCGGCCACGAACCTTGAACTGGCGAAAACCGAATACCGTCTCATTCACGAGCGGATCGAGTACCTCGAACGCGCCCTGGACCTCGATGTCGGCGCCGCAGAAGAATTGAACGCTCTCGGCTGCGGATACCTTCTGCGCGGCGAACGCGTCAAAGCGCTGTCCCTTTTCCGCAAAGCCGCCGAAGCCGATCCGCGCTCGTTGCAAGCCGGCTTGAACCTCGCTTTCGCTCACACGCTGGACCTGCACGCCGAACACATCAACGAAGCCGTCGCGGAGACCGCCGGTTACATCGTCCGCTTCCCGGGCAACGGCCGCCTTTACATCCATTGGGCCGAATTGCTCGAAAGCTGCGGCCTGTTGGACGACGCCGAAGAACGCTATACCTGCGCTATCAAGCACGACATCCGCTGCCTCGAAGCCTACGATTTGCTCGGACGTCTGCGCTTGGGACAGGGCACACTCAACAGTCAGGACGATGCCTGGCGCGCGGCCCAGAACGCAATCAAGGATCTCGAAAGCGGTGCCGCCAAAACGAGCTACACGTCGCCCGGCGCTCCGTCAGCCGCACAATCGCTCTACGACGCCGGTTTGGCCGCCGTCGCGCGCTCGCGCTTCTTCCGCAAATCACTGCCCGACTGGAAAGCCGTCGACGCAGGACTCCGCGCCGCCGCTCAGGAAGGCCAGTTGCCATCCAATTCCGGAAACAGCGCCATACTGAACATCGCCGCAAAAGCGTCACTACTCCGCGCGCAATTGCTCGAAAACGACGGCAAGCGCGAAGAAGCGATGGTGGTGCTCGACAACATTCCGCTGACCGACGAAATGGCCGCAAAAATCTGGTTCGAACGCGGCGCCCTCGCGTTGCGTTCCGGCGACATCGACAAGGCCATGAAGTCGTTCGACAAAGCCACGCTGGCCAACCCGCGCGACGCCGTCGCTTATCACTCGCTGCGCTTCGCTTTCGATGGCTACCGCCGCTACTGGACCGAACGCATCCGTTTCGAAACCGTGGTCAAATCCAATCCGCGCGATGCCATCGCCCACTTCAACTACGCCAGCGCCCTGTACTCTGTATTGAAAGACAGCGAAGCCCTCGTTTACTATAAAAAAGCGCTCGAACTCGACCCGCATTTGTCCGACGCCGCCTGCGGCATGGGCAAGGCGCTGCAACGCCAGGGCCACGGCAAAGAAGCCGAAGCCGCATTCATGAAAGCGCTGGAACTTGAACCGGGTAATGTCGAAGCAAAACGCTTATTGAACGGCTTGCGCGCGCAGAAATCGATGGGGAAGTGAACCGGACGGATTTTGGCTCCGCGAATACGGCGTTTTATAGGAAAGTCCAGCCGTATTCTTGCGCGCCGACAGTTCGATTTCTGGCCCCTACGAATGCGTACTCTCTTCCAGGAACCCTTCCAGCTTGCGGCTGCGGACGGGATGCTGGAGTTTTCGCAGCGCTTTCGCTTCGATCTGGCGGACGCGTTCGCGGGTCACCTTGAACTTGCGGCCCACTTCTTCCAGCGTGTACGTGTAGCCGTCGCCCAGGCCGTAGCGCAGCTTGATGATTTCGCGCTCGCGGAAGGTCAACGTGTCGAGCACCTGCTCGATCTTGTCCTTAAGCATCTCATAGCTCGCGACGCTCACCGGCGATTCGA
>JANXLS010000899.1 GCA_025355035.1 Planctomycetota bacterium
GATCCAGGGGAACTTGATGGTTGGAGCGACGACGACACGGTTCAATTCAGCGTCGTCGATCTTGGGCGGGACGGGTTTTGTGGCGTCTGCGACGGGAGGTTTTGGGACGGGCGTTTCACCGGACGATGCGACGTTAAAACACAGGATGGCGCTCGCAACGATAAGGGCGGCGATCGCGTATGTTCGGAGGTTGAAGCGTGTCATGAGGCTGTACTCCTGTGAGTCGTGTTTCATTATTTCGCACCGACGCGCGCGGGGCTGTTGTTTCGACCGCGCGGTTGGGGCGCGGCTTTTTTATAGGGCAACATCAGCAGCTGGCCACCGGGGGTAAAGGTGCCGGTCTTTTGATCGAGAACGAGGCTTGTGCGCGCGCAGAGTACTTTATCGGTGCCGTCCTCGCCGTGAATGTAGACGCGAACGTCGTCTTCTTCATCATCGACATAGAGGAAGGACATTTCCTGCTTGGCGTCGAATTTCATTTGGTCACAGTGGATCAATTTGTCGTCGGTGACCAATTCGACGTTGTCGAAACATTCGAGTGATTTGAGACCGGCGGAGAAGAAGTCGTTTGCGTCGGCGGGCGGTGCGGTTGTGCCGGGAGCGGCTCCATCTTTCGCTGATGACGTTGCGGGTTTGGGGACAGGCGTTCGAGCCGGATTGCTGCTGGGCGGCGATGTGTTGGGCGCACTTGCTGGTTTCGATTTATCGGTGGGATTCTTCGGCGCGTTGGGGTCGTCCGGCGGCGGGGCGTCGTCCATCAGGATCTTGATGCGCGAGGCCATCAGCGTCAAGCCTGTCTGGCGAATCAGTACGTTGCCTTCGGCAGTGACGCGATGGGTTTGAGCGTTTTGGCGGAAGGGTCCGTCGCATTGGATGAAGATGTCGCCGCCGGCGTCGAATTTGATGCCGCTCATAAGACCGGCGGCACCGGCTGCGGCGCTTTGGGCGGCTTCGGGCGGCTTCTGTGCGTCTGGCGCGGGCGGTGGAGGGGCTACAGATTTCACGACCGCGACGGCGCCGCCATAGGCGTTGAAGTTGTCGGTGATTTTGTCGATCACGAATTTGTCGGCGCGGACGGCGTTGCCACCGCCGCGAAAAACGTCGGCTTTGATGCCAAGCTTTTGGTTGCCGATGATTGTAATCAGATTGCTTTTGCCATTGTTGGCGAAGTTCCAGAGGTCCATCAAAGAGCGCGGTTCGGCAAGGCCGTCCAATTCGAAGGAGCGGTCGTCGACATCGTTGGGAACGCCGAGGATGAATTGTTTCCAGAAAAACGCTTTGGTTTTCGCACGTTCGATGCTGACGTCGTAACTCATATCGACGGTGACGGTGTAGCCGCGCGCTTCGATGTCACCCATGAAAATGTCGACATCGTTTTGGGCGTAGAGGTATTCGACGTCCTTGGTGACAGCGTCGCTGTGGAGGCGGACCATTTCGCCGTAGATTTTGAGTCCGCTGTCGGGCTGTTCAATGACGACGTCTTTGTTGAGTGTCAGGACTTCCTTGAGCATGTCTTTTCGTCCGGGCAACGGGACGTGACGCAATTCTCGATAGAGGGGACCGGACCAGGAGATAAAGGTGTCACCGCCGGCGAGCATGCTGCCGGATGCGGCGGGTGCCGGTGCCGGCGTCGCTCCCGCCTTGGGATCGGATTTTGGGTCTGTTCCCGCCGGCAGCGGGGACGCTGGGCCGCCCATTGCTCCGGGATGGATGATCATTTTTTTGCGGCCTTCGGAGGGCATGGTCAGCGTCTGTGTTTTGCGGCGGTAGCAGAACTGCTGGGCGAACGCGGCACCGGATGTGTATTTCACATAGGCCAGGTTGCCCTTGGCTTCGGTTGCGTCGTCAGGCCCGACGAGGAACATGTTGTCGTTGGGACCGTCGAGGTACATGCGGTCGCATTTGATGCTGAAGGGTTCGGCGGGCTCCGGTGGCAGGTTGGGCTGGTTGGGATCGGGCGGGGGCGGTTCCTTATAGCCGAACATGGTGACGCCGCCGATGGCTTCGGAGTAATCGGGGAAGGAACTCATGCTGGGCATACTGTTGGGCGGGTATTGAATGCGGAGGTGGCCGCAGGACATGTGCGTGGCCATGTCAATGGCACCCGGTTCGGGTGGCTTTTCTTTGACGGGAGCTTTGACGAGATCGACCTGATTGAGGAATTCGAAACGCTTACCCATGATCATAGGCTGCAAGTCCAAATCGACGGCGTCGCCGACTGTCTTGGGATCGACGATGGCAGAGGTTGATTTGGGCGGAACGTAAGCCATGTCAAAGACGGCGGGGCCGTTGCAGGTGACGATCGTTTTGTAGGGCTCGGGTTCGACTGCAGTCTTTTTCTTTCCGGGAGGCGCTTTCTTTTCGACTTTTTTGGTGGGATCTTTCGGCGCATTCGGATCGGCGGGGTCTCCGGGCACTTTGGGTGTTTTGGTAGTGGCGGAGGGCTTACCGGCGTTGGGATCGGGTTGGCCTTGGAAGGGCATCAAGGACGTGATCGCAGACGCCGTCATTTCTGTGGCGATATGGGTGTGGAAGAAAGCTTTGCTGCGGGCGACGAGACTGGTACCGGCGGTGCGGCCTTCTTCGTCGTAAACGGGCGTGTAATTGTCGTATTTGCCGCTTTCGAAGATCATGCCTCGGCCGCGAATCTTGATGTCGGAATCGGGACCGGTGGGCTGCGGGACGAGAAAGGTTCCTGTGACCTGGGGGTCGGCTTCGTTGGGATCGTTGCTGCAGGTGTACATGATGATTTCGGTTGAGCCCGTGGCAGCTTCGTTCCAACTTCGGAAGCGGATGAAGGGGCTGAAGAGTTTGGCGGTACTGTGCTGCTCCTTGCCTTCTTCAGGTTTCGGGAAGATTTCGATACTGGCGCCGCCGGTCGCGAAGCCTTCGTTGGTTTCGAGATCGATTTCGCAATTCGGCGCGGTGATGATTACTCGACCGCCTCCGGGAATGGCCATGGGGCCGGCGTCGGCGGCTTCCTTCTTCTTTTTTTCGCCGGGTTTTGCGGGCGTTGTTGGAGGCGTGCCGGGTTTGGGCTTTTTGGCTTTTACGGGCTTGGGCGCGGGCGCAGACGGATCGCTGGGGTTGACGGGGGGCGGGGTGTCGGCGATGAAATAGATCATGCGCATATTGGTGAGCAGAAGTTTTTTGCCGTCGCGTTTGGCTTCGGATGCAGAGAGTGCGACCGATAAGTTTTCGGTGATGTCGCCGGGATTGAAGCGTTCGTTGTAGAAGTTCTTCGAGAAATTAAAATTCTCGGGGACGATGTTGAAATCGAAGACGCCGCCGGACCGGCCGACGGGTTTGTTGAGCGCGCGTTCCTTGGCGGCGTTCCAGATTTTCTCTCCTTCGGGCGGAAGAAAGAGGGAACCGGGCGCACGAGTGTCGAGCGGCTGTTCTGGGTGAACAAGGTCGACGACCACGACAGGGGGTTCTGTGAGGCCGGGCTCGTTGGGGCGTTGGCGGTCGGCGGATTCGGACCGTGCATACGCGCACAGCAGCGCGGTCAGCGCGGTCAGGAGATGGACCACTGACAGGGTTGTAGTGCGGATCTTCATGCGCGTCCCAAATAGATGTCAACGGCTCGTTCCCAGCTTCCGTCGCTGCGAGCTTTGAGCAGAAATTCACAGATTGTCCGGGCGGCTCCGTGGCCTCCCGGTTTGGTCGAAACGATGTGGCTGGCGCACGTCACGTCGATGTATGCGTCCGCCGGACAACAGGCGACCCCGACGGCTTGCAGCACGGGCAGGTCAATTAAATCGTCGCCCATAAACGCGACCTCGTGCGGCTCGAGTTTCAATTCGGCGATCCACGACTGGAACACGGGCAGCTTGATTTTTGCGCCCTGCCGCACCCGTTCCGCGGGGATCTTCAGTTCTTTGGCTCGGACATCGACGACGTTCGACTGGCGGCCGGTCAGGATGCCGGCCATG
>JANXLS010000945.1 GCA_025355035.1 Planctomycetota bacterium
GATCGATCCCAGCAACGACAGCAGCATCGATTCCAAAATGAACGCGACCCAGATGGACTCCGGCGAAAAACCCATCGCCAGCATGCAGCCGATCTCGCGTTTGCGTTGGCTGACGGCGGCGTACATCGTGTTCATCGCGCCTACGACGCCACCGATGGCCATGATAAACGTCAAAATTCCGCCGAGGCTGTTGATCACGCCCGCCATCAGTTTCGATTGTTTTTCGTAATACGCTTTTTCGACCTGCACGTCCAACGATTGCAATCGCAAATCGTCCTCGATTGATTTGCGCAGCGCTACTTCTGCTTCCTTCGCGCTACCTGCGGCCTGAAACAAGAAGGACTGATAGACTGTGCCGCGATTGAAGACGCCCTGCATGACGTTTAAATCCAACCACATCTCCGATTCCAATCCGCTGCCGGCCGATTCGAAGACGCCGACGATTTTCCAATCGCGCCTCCCGGCGTGAATGCTCTGTCCGAGCGTCAACCCTTCCAGGCGCCGCGAGAGCGACAGGCCGATCACCGCCTCGTCAGTTCCCGGCGTGAACCAGCGCCCCTCCTTTATACGAACCTCGCGCCGCACTTGCGAAACATTTGATGTCGTTCCGCGAACGGAGACATTTGTGTCGCCGCCGTCGCTTTTCTTGCGCAATAAGATGATGACCGATTCGGCGAGAAAGAGTTTTTCGCCACCTTCGCCGGTTGCGACAATCGGTAATTCGCGCAGCGTGTCGCCAGCTTCTTTCGTGACCTGGCTCTGCAATTCCGCATCCGCACCTTTGCGCATAACGATCAAATTGTTCGCACTGCCGGACGAAGATACGGCACGTTCGAAACCTGCGGCGAGAGCGAGGAGCACCGTGAAGACAACGACGACCAACGCGATGCCAAGCACCGCCATCGCCGACGAACCTTTGCGGACAGCGATGCTGCGGTAGCTGTAGATAAAGGGGATGGGCATGGGAGGTGATTTTGAGCGGGGAGTGTGGAATTGTCAAATGGGGTCGGCGAGTACGTCACAGGCTGAGATGATCTATTACTACAACGATTGTTCCGTCACATCTTGCTTTTCGTCCCAGCAGGACGCGGAGCGACGAAGGAGCGATAGATAGACAAAGTGACGTTGTAGTACTATGGGCCTGTAAAATAATAAAATGAAGAATTGCTTGCGTCTTTCGGCCTGGCTCTTCGTTGAACGCTCAGTCAGAGATACACTCGTATATCTTCCTTCGCGTCCGCCTCGACCCAGGCCGAAATACGCGGCGGACTTCTTCAGTTTATTATTTTACAGGCCC
>JANXLS010000966.1 GCA_025355035.1 Planctomycetota bacterium
ACCGCCGCGCCTTCAAGGCTCGACAGCAACACCCGACGCAGCGAATTTCCAATCGTGACACCGTACCCGCGCTCGAACGGTTCGGCATCAAACATGCCGTACTTATCCGTGGCGGTCTCTTTGTTCAGCGTGACATGGGTGGGCAGTTCAAAACCGCGCCAGCGAATGCGCATGGATAGTCCTCGCGCTCCTCTTGATTTCGATCGGCGACGCCATTCGATACTCGGCAGAGGAGGTTGCCGGATCAAACGCGGAGTGGCTTCGCCTGCTTCCCAAGATTCCCTACCTGCGCCGCTTCCGCGCGGCAATCGGTCTTGGAACCTTTCGAGCCGCACAGTAAAACCGGTACGGCCCTGCTGCAAGATTATAGCTTCGTCTAAACCGTCTTACTTCGACAGCAATTCGACGATCAACTGTTCCTGGATCGGAATCGACACGTCTTCACGGCTCGGCAATCCAATCACTTTCGCGCCCATGCCGTCGCCATCGAGTACCATCCACGACGGGCACTGGCGCCCCTTCGTTTCATCGAAGCGAGCCTTGACGCGCTTCTGGCTCTGCGCACCCGGGCGAGCCTTGATTTCATCGTCCTTCGAAATCGAATAGCTCGGTACATTGACGCGCTTGCCATTGACGTTGATGTGTCCGTGGACAACCAACTGGCGCGCTTCACCGCGGGAGACGGCCCAACCCAATTTGAAAACAACATTGTCGAGGCGGCGTTCAAACAAGGTCATCAGCGTTTCGCCAGTGTTTCCCTTGCTGCCCGTCGCAATCGCGAAGTAACGGCGGAATTGTTCTTCGAACACGCCATAGAAACGCTTGACCTTCTGCTTCTCGCGCAAACCTTCGCCGTAAGACGAAACCTTGCCGCGGCGAACGTTGACGTTTCCAGGCGGATAATCGCGTCGCGAAATCGCGCATTTTTCGGATTCGCAGCGAACGCCCTTCAAAAACAACTTCATGCCTTCTCGGCGGCACAACCGGCACTTCGGTCCTGTGTAACGACCCATTCGAATACCTCAATTGTCTGTGTGCACTGCAGGGTTCTAAGTAAAAAGAATCCGTACACTGCTGCGCATTGTCGTTTACCGGCAGTCGCGCGCAAATCGGTTTAAGATCTGCGAATCGTTCGACCCATCTTCTCTTATACTCACATTCAAAGTCGGAAGACGCGACGCGCTAAATCCGTGCGAACTCTGAATGATAATAGGATAGAGTGCCGAGTGCTGAGTGCTGAGTAAAATCACGCCAAGGAATCTCTCGGCACTCGACACTGAGCATTCGGCACTTATTTCTCACACGCGGCGGCGTTTGCGAGGGCGGCAGCCGTTATGCGGCAACGGTGTCACGTCTTCGATCGCACGAACATTCAACCCAGCGGACTGCATCCCGCGGATGGCCGATTCGCGACCTGAACCCGGTCCCTTGATGCGCACTTCAACTTCCTTCATGCCCATCTTGATCGCTTTTTCAGCGACGGCTTCCGCCGTCCGTTGAGCGGCGAACGGCGTGCTCTTGCGGGCACCCTTGAACTTCACCGTGCCAGCCGAATCCCAACACAACGTGTCGCCATTCGTGTCGGTGATCGAGATGATCGTGTTGTTGAACGTCGCCTGAACGTGCGCAACGCCGCGCGCCACGCTCCGTTTGACTTTCTTTTTCTTGTACGCTTTGGCCATTTCCTATCCGCCCCAAAAACCTGTTCCGCCGACTTTTCATCGACACGATGCTGACTCTGGCCGGCAGGACGCCGGCAATGCAAATTAATTTTAGCGCATTTCCTTGACTGAGCGTTTGACCGCCACTGTCTTCTTCTTGCCCTTGCGCGTACGGGCGTTCGTCTGTGTGCGCTGACCTCGGCACGGCAAACCCTTGATGTGGCGGGTGCCGCGGAAGCAACCAATCTTCTTCAAGCGCAGAATCGCCTGCTGAACCTTGCGGCGAAGAGCGCCTTCAACCGGACCCGAACG
>JANXLS010000974.1 GCA_025355035.1 Planctomycetota bacterium
CCCGAAGAAACGTTGATTCTCGAACTCATCAATCGCTTCCGAGCCGATCCGAAAGCCGAAGCGGCGCGGATTGCTCCCGCCAACGCATCGACGTTTGTGTATTCAGGCAAAGGCGTCGATTGGAAAATGTTTCTCGATGAAATGAACCAGTTGAAGGCCGCGCCGCCGTTGGTCTTCAATCTTGATTTGCTGGATGCGGCTCGACGTCACAGTCATTACATGATTTTAAATGAACTTGGGCATTCTGAAGATCCGGCCAAACCGGGATTCTACGCTGCGGGATTTGGTGAACGCTGCACGAAAAGTGGTTACAAGGGCTTCGCCGGCGGCGAGAATGCTTTTCGCGATCCGCCGAACATCAAGGGCAGCCAGAATGGGTTTGTGGTTGATAACGGCGCGGGGCCCGGTGGAATGCAACCGACGCGCGGCCATCGCATGAACATGATCAACGCGGGCTATAAAGAGGTGGGCGGGTCGGCTGTGCCGCACGGAAAGAGCTTCAGTGTCACGCATGATTTCGGCACCCGGAAAGCGCGCATGGTCGGTGGCGTGATTTATTCGGACAAGAACAACGACTCCTTCTACGACGTCGGCGAAGGCATCGGCGGCGTGACGATCAAATCCAGCGATGGCGCGAACACCGCGACGTGGAAGAGCGGCGCGTTTGCGATGGATTTGAAGGGTGACGGACCGGTGACACTCACGGCGGAATTCGCAGGGCAGACGTTCTCGAAGTCGTTTGAAGCAGGCAAAGAAAATATCAAATTCGATTGGATCGTTCCGGAAAAATACGCGCTGGATCGCGCGGATCAGTTGTTGAGCACAGTCGAAAAAATCAAAGACATGAAGTCGTTTAGCTACACAAATGCCCTGCTTCAATTATATCTCAGCTCACGCGGCTTGGGCCTTGATGCGGATCGAACAAAGCGGATCGATGCGCTGACGAAAACAGTAGGTGCAGATTTGGAATCGCATCAAGCTGCCATTTTGGAAGCGCTCAAGAGCTTTGATCCGCTCTCGTTTGGACGCGTCTTGGATGAACATCGCAAGCGCTATCGCGGCACGGTAGCTGACACTTGGTTCCAGCAGGCGGAGATGGTGGCGAATGTGAAGTTGTCGGTGAAGACGATTGAGTTGCAGAAGGACGAAAATCCAAAGACGCTTCTGGCCAGCAAAAAGCAGTTGGCTGGACA
>JANXLS010000986.1 GCA_025355035.1 Planctomycetota bacterium
TGCAAATCAGCGTAAATTTCAGCGTTGGCCATAATGATATTTTTTCAGATTACCCGATACTTCCATCTCATTTTTCCTTCGCTCAGTATAGCAAAGCCTAACGCCCGGCGTTAAATCTATTTTCTCGACATTCCATCCAAACACGCCGCCACCGCTCCGAACATCGGCGCTTGATCGCCCAACGCCGCAGGAACGACATTGATTTTCCCATTCAAGAACTTCGGCAAGAATCGCTCGACGGCTTCACGAAGCGGAACGAACAGCGCGTCCCCGGCCATCGCGACACCTCCGCCCACGACAACCCGTTCGACATCGTACGCACTGACCGCCGTCGCAATTCCCCGCCCCAGAAAATTCACGCACGTTCGCCGTGTTTCGATGGCCCATTTCTCGCCGTTCCTCGCCGCCTCGAAAATATCCTTCGCGCTCCAATTCTCCGGAACCCCTTTTCCTTCGCGTACTTTCGCCGCGCGACCTTCGCGCTCAATCGCCGGCCCACACGCCAGCGCTTCCAGCGCGCCCTGCTTTCCCGCAGCGTACTGCGGTGCCGATGGGTCCCCATCCATAATCATATGCCCAAATTCGCCCGCCATGCCATGCGCGCCGCGGCGCAATTTGCGATCCAGAATGACGCCACCGCCAACGCCCGTACTGACCGTAAAAAAGAGCATGTCCGAACATCCGCGCCCCGCCCCGAATCGCGACTCGCCCAACGCGCCGGCATTCGCATCATTCTCCACAAAAACCGATTCGCGCGCGATGTCAAAAGCCTCAGCGATCTTTCCGGTCAAATCAACGTTTTCCCATCCGCTTACGTGCATCGATTGAATCGAACCATCAGAAGCCACCGGTCCTCCGAACGAAATTGCCACAGCGCACGGCGTAGTCGCACCCAATTCGTCCGCACACAAAATCAATCGTTCCAGCCACGCCGCCCCTCCCTCGTTCGCTGCCCGGCGCAACGACTTGATCGTCGAAAACGAAAACAATTCCGACTGATCTGAGCCGCCTCGCGCCAGTCCGCACCGGCCTTGCGTCCCGCCAATATCAAACGCGACGATTTCAAACGACTTATTTTCCATAGTGAATCTGCCTAATTGTCGCAACAGCGCGACGCTTTTGATTCAGTTAAAGGGAGCCGACAGACGATACATAATGAGGGAAATTTAGCAAATCGATCCATTGTCACATCGGAAAGATTTTCAAACAAGCCCGCGCGCGTCAATACGTTGCTGCGGGAAATGGGGGGAGGCAAGATGAAACGCGACGCGCGAATTGGCTTGGCGGTTGTTTTGGTGCTTGGATTGGGCGTAACGATGCTCATTGGCCGGGCGTTGTACAAGAACGGCACACCGTCGGATCTCGACGGCGATCAACTTGTTCTTTCGGACGGCACCATGCCGAACGCAAAAGCAGACAACACGAACAAACCCGTCGATGCGAACACCGTCGGCGCTCGTGATGATGTCCAAACGACAATTCAGCCCGTCGTCGGCGCTCAATCCTTGCTGAATTACAATGGATCCATTCCGCCGGGCGCAGACGTTTTTATTCAAGACCAATCGAACCCCCTTCCGCCCCGCGTTCCGAATGCGAACCCCGGCACACCACACATCGCGACGCCAATTGGCGAACCCGATGACCGCACCAACGCGCAACCGACGCCGGGTACACTGATTCGCCGATCTGGCACTGCTGCCGCGTCCAACGAATACTACTCCTATACCGTTGCCAGCGGAGACAGCCCTTGGACGATTTCGAGCAAGATCTTTGGCGACGGTAAGTACACGCAGAAGATCGTCGAAGCGAATGACCTGGCAGCGAAGAAAATGAAGGTTGGCTCGACGTTGAAGATTCCGACAATTCCTGGCAAGCAGATGCTGCTCAAACTTCAGCCGTATTCCGAAACCGCTGGCAAAACGCAGTCGCACGACAGTGTCAAGCCCGCTCCAGCTGCGATCAATGCTCCGAATCATCCGGCAATTCCCAGCACCAAGACGGGTGGTTACAAAATCGAATCCGGCGACACGCTCGCTTCCATCGCCAAGAAGCACTACGGTGCCAGCGGCCCGAAGACGATACAGTTGATCGTGACGGCCAACCACGGTCTCGATCCGGCGAAGTTAAAAGTCGGCCAGGAAATCACCCTGCCGACCGTTAAGCAGAACTAGTCGTCGCAGCGCGTCCAAATCGAAGTGACCCACAGCAGCCCTGGCGTTGATTCGCTAGGGCTGATTTTTTTTCTATTTCGGTTACACTCTTTGACGTACCGTGTGGCATCCATTCGGCACTTCAATTTTTGTAAGGCGGGAAAATGACCTCATTGTTTCGACTGTTCTCATCGTTTGCCGTCGTCGCCAGTTTGGTTGTCCTGTGCGGTTGCGATGTTGATATTCAACCTGTCGGAGGTGCGGAAGGTCGAACGCTCGTCTACTCGTTCGTGGGCCGGCAGGGCGTCCCCAACGGCGGAATTATCTGCTCACGGATTGGCTGCATCGTCATCGATCCCCCGCTCAGCCCGACGCTTGGCGATACTGTTAACAGTCAGGCGCTCGCCAAGAGCAAGACATTCTGGGACGCCTATCACAATACGCGCAAGGAACGCGCCGCCACATTGCAACCGCCGGTACTTTATGTTCTGAACACAACGTTCCGGGCGACGCACACATTCGGCAACCAATCGTTCGACAAAGCCGACATTATCTCCACGCCGCGCGCCAAAGACCGCCTCGTGCGAGACGGCCCGGCGATGCGCGAAGAATTGCGCGACCAATGGAAAATCCCCGGACTTGAGCGCCACTACACCGCCGCCGCAACACTCACCGTGGAAGGCACGATGAACATCGATACCCCCGAAGTCAAAGTTCAGTTCATCTCGATGGGCGATTGCGTCGGCGAAGGGGATGCAGTTGTCTATTTGCCGGGACAGAAAGTTTTGTTCGCCGGTGATCTGGTGACGCCAAACAACATCCCCAACGCGAAGGGCCGAACCCAAACCGTCCGCGCCTGGATTGAAGCGCTGAAACGGCTCGAAACATTCGACATCGAAACCGTCGTCCCCGGCCACGGTGATGTCGCTAAAAAGGACGCGATCGCGGCCCAGCGAAAATTCCTCGAAAACCTGGTTGCCGATGTCGACGCGAATGTAAAGAAAGGCGCGACAATCGACCAAACAACAACCAGCGTTACGCTAGACGCCTACAAAGGCTGGTCTCACTATTCCGATTGGTTGAAAGAAAATGTGAAGTTGGTTTATCGCGAATTGAAAGGCGAGCCTATGCCCGCAACAGAAGCCGGAAAAGTGGGAGTTGGTTCGGTTCAACCTCTGAATGCTGAACGCGCCGATCCGTTCAGAGATAAATAATACGAAGTTGATTCAAACTCCATTTTACTTCCGTTTCTTCTTCCCAGGAATCGCGCCTTCGTCGCGCAGCCGCACTTTCCAGCTTTCGATTTCCTTGCGAACAAATTTCGGATTCGGCGAACCCGCCGATGCATACATCAGAATCGCCTTCTCCGGTCCCAGCACGGAACGTGCTTCTTCCGTCAGGAACGAATGCGCGGCTCGGAGTTCGTCCGTGCGCAGATCCTTCAACTGGCACCCACGCGATTCAGCGAGTTTCACCAAACTTCCGACGACATGATGGGCTTGGCGGAACGGAATGCCCTTGCGAACAAGGTATTCAGCCAGCACCGTAGCGTCCATGTAGCCCCATTCGCAGGCTTCAAGCAACCGTTCGGTTTTGAACGTCACGGCACGCAACATCGGTTCCAGAATCGAAAGGCAGCTCTTGAATTGCTTCGTCGTACTGAACAGAATCTCTTTGTCTTCCTGAAAGTCTCGATTGTACGCCAGCGGCATGCCTTTGGTCAGCGTGATCAAATGACTCAGCAACGCTACCGAGCGCCCTGTTTTACCGCGAATCAATTCGAGTACGTCTGGATTCTTTTTCTGCGGCATGATCGAGCTGCCTGTGCAGAAGGCGTCGTCGATGTTGATGAAATTGAATTCCGTCGTCGTCATCAGCACGAAATCTTCGGCAAGGCGCGACAGGTGAAGCGCGCTCGCCGTCATACTGAAAGCAAACTCCAACAGATAATCGCGATCAGCGGTGGTATCCATTGAATTCGCAGTGACACCATCGAAATTCAATAATTTCGCAACCAGCGCGCGGTCGATCGGCAACGACGTTCCGGCCAAAGCACACGCGCCCAAGGGCAATAGGTTTGCCCGTTTTCGACAATCCGCAAACCGCGAGGAATCGCGCGCGAACATCTCCACAAACGAAAGCAGATAATGCCCGATCGTCACCGGTTGCGCGCGCTGTAAATGCGTGTAACCGGGCATGACGTCGTCGACATAGCGATCGGCCATGTCCACGAGCGCCGCCTGAACGAGCGCGATTTTCTGGCGAATCTCGTCGATCTCTTCGCGCAACCACAACCGTTCGTCAAGCGCGATTTGATCGTTGCGCGAACGAGCCGTGTGCAGTTTTCCAGCCGTCTCACCGATCTTCTCTTCGAGCGCTTTCTCGATGTTCATGTGAATGTCTTCGAGGTCCGAGCGGAACTTGAAAACACCCTTTTCGATCTCGTCGGCAATCTCTCCGAGACCCTTGAGAATCCGGTCCTTGTCCTGCTTCGTAATCAGCCCGACATCAGCCAGCATCGTCGCGTGCGCCATGGAACCGGCGATGTCGTGACGATACAACACCCAATCGTAGGAAATCGATTCGGTGAAGGCTTCTGTGCGCGCATCGGTCGCCTTGCTGAAGCGACCGCCCCATAGTTTTTTGGACGATTCTTTGGGTGAGGACATGATTCTCGTTCGAGGGAAGAAAACGTTCTCGTGGAGGGAACAGGTCTATTTCTTTTTGGCTCTCAACTTACGATTGCGGCGTTTTTTGCTGCCGATTTTGCGGCGGCGACGGGGTTTGAAGGCCATGCGTATTCCTATCCTGTTTTCTAAAAGGGCGACCGAATTGTTCGAATTCGGCAGACCTGCTTCCAACGTTCGCGCGCGAAGCCACACGCCTCGCGCTTTCGTTCCGTTCCGATTCAACGAATCGGAAAAACAACGCTAATTCGATATGAAATCGAAGGCGACACTTCTATCAGCCATATCAATAATTGCAAGTGGATTATTTGGGCGGCTCGAAGGAAATCAATTGTTTTCCGTCGGTCCCATCGTATCCGAACAAAACGCTGCTGTCCCCGCCGGTGACGACAATTTTTCCATCCGCCGAAATTGCCGCGCTTTGAATAAATCCGCGATCATTGCCACCATACGACTTGATGTCGCCGCCGCCCTCATCTTTGAGCAGCCGAACCGTTCCATCTCCACTCGAAGTCAGCACCGAATTCTGCCCCCAAAGATAGTGCACCGACGTCGCTTCTTTCTTGAATCGATTTTCGATGTTGAGCTTTTGTTCGCCCGTTACCATGTCCCACAATTTGATGGTCTTGTCCGCGCCAGCGCTGGCCAATGTCCGGCCGTCGCGTTTCCAAGAAACGCTCAAAACATGATGCGTGTGTCCTTCAAATGTCTTGACCAATTTGCCGCCCGCAACATCGAAAATTCGAATGAAGCGATCCGCTCCGCACGTTGCCAGAAGTTTTCCATCCGCAGTAAAAGCGACGCCAAATACAGTGTCGCTGTGAGCATCTTTGAATTCGCGCAGAACCGCGCCGTTTGCCGGATTCACAATCTTCACTTCACCCGAGCGCGACGGAATCCCGCCACCGACCGCGAGCGATTTTCCGTCGGCGCTGAATTGCAACGCCAAAATCCGGCCACTAAACGGCGAGTCGTCGCCGTTGCTCCCAATCGTCCGCTCCAACTTCCATTCCCTGTTGACAGACCACACAAAGAATCCAGCGGTCGATGCGATCACCAAGCGCTTGTCGTCTAGAAATTTGATCGCGTTGATGGCTCCCGGCGCGGTAATCTGAGGCACCCTAAACCGCTCCGAAGCGCGACCGTTTTCCGCGCTCCAAAACGAAACCAACCCACCCTCTCCCGCCACGGCAACAAACGTGTTCGATGGTGAAACAGCCACCGCGCGCAATGGTTTTTCGCTGTCGGCAACCGTCTTTTTTGCCACTTCCATTTTCGCTTCATTCTGCTTCAACACATGCTCGAACTCCGCCTGCGATGTTTTGTGAAACGTCAGATCCGCGTCCGCTTTTTTTACCAATGCCTCACTGCGTTCCACTGTGTGTTCAGCGACTTCCTTTACGGAACGCGCGGCTGTGTTCGCCGACTCCGCATCGGCAAAAATCTTTTCGACCGCTTTGAATTTTGTTGTCGTTTCAGCATTTTTCGCCGTTGCATCGTTGAATGCTTTCTCAGCGGCGGTTTTTGCGTCGGCTGCGATTTTGGATTTCGCTTCCGATTCCTTCGCCGCTTTTTCAGCCGTCGCAAACATCGCCATGTCGCGCTCGTAAACAAGCTTCGCCGATTCGAATTGAGCTTCCGCAGCTTTGATCATTTCCGGTGCAATCTTCGCTGCGGCGTCCTTCGCTTTTGCTTGGAGTTCGTTCAACGCTTTTTCGGCGGCCGCTCTCGTCTGACCGGATTTGTCGAATGTCTTCTTCACCACGGTCGTTTTTTCAAGTGCCACTTTCGTTTCAGCTTCAGCATCCGCGGCACTCTTGCTGACGGCGACTTTGTACTCCGTTGCTTTCTTCAAAGCGTCGGCGGGACCCGCTGAAGCTTTTTGCGCCACATCTTTTTCATCCGTCGCCTTTTTGAATGCCTCTGCTTTCACGTCCGCGTCTTTAACGGCTGCGATTCTCGCTTCGGCTGCTTTTTTCAACGCTTCAATCGCGGTCTTCTGATCTTTCTCTGAATTCTGCAACGCGGCTTTATGATACTCCATCTCGGATTTGTAAAACGCCGAGTCGCGCTCAATTCCATTACGCGCATCAATCGCTTCCCGATCGCCTTTGACTTCAACAATTCCCTGCCCGTTCTCGAAGTTGTGGATCTTCAAATCTGCACCGCTCAGGGAGTACAGTCGCTTGGCATCGCCGCGCACAGCCACAGCGACAACACGCCCAGCTTGATTGAATTTCCGAACTTGGTTTCCGTCCGGAAAATTCCATTGAATGATCGCCCCATCTGTAGAAGACGAAAGAAGATGCTTCCCGCCATTCGCAAACTCCAACGCTGAAACCGCGACGCTGTGCCCCTTAAATTCTTTGATGGGCGACGATTCATAATCCGCGTGCGACGGCAGCGTCCAGACACGAATAAAATTGTCGCCGCCTCCCGAAACGATTTGCTGCGTCGCGTCATGGTACGCCAGCGCCGTGACCGGACCTGAACTAAAAATTTCGCCAACAACTTCCCCGCTCGCCGCATTCCATATCCGAATCATTTTGTCAGAGGATCCCGACAAAAGTATGGCGCCGTCAGTCGAGAAAATCAGAGCATCCACCGCCGCCGTATGCGCCGAAAGCGTCCATATTTCCTTGCGCGATTCCGTGTCCCACACTTCAACGCGCCCATCGACGAAGCCCTTCGCGAGGCGATGGGTCGCTGTGTGGAGTGCAATCGATTGGACGGGCGATGGCTTTGCCGCTGGATCATTGAATTCCGCCTTCCCATCGAACGGTTGCTTGCGCCACAATTTAATGCAGCGAAATCCACCCGATGCGAGCAACGTCCCGTCCGGACTGAACGCGAGCGACTGCACGAAATCACGATCCGCTGCATTGCCCTGTCCATCTTTGTTTAAAGCCGGATCGGCAAGTCGCGCGGTCAATTGTCCGGCGGGAAGGTTGTAAAGAAAAATCTGATTCGCTCGCGTACACGCCGCCGTCTGGCCGTCGGCAGTGACATCCACCGCGACAATCGGATTGAGTCCCGCGGGCAGCGGCTTCCAAACGAGCGGCTCAACGCCGGCGTTCGCGTCGCCCAGTGCGCCCTGATCGATCCAAAGTTTCAGGATTCCGAGCTGCTCGGAAGTCAGCGCCTTCGCGCCAACATTGTTTTTCGCTGGCGGCATGAATGAATTTTCATCCAACCCAGCGCATATTTTAACGAGCAGACTTTCAACACCCTTGCCCGCCACGATCGCCGGTCCGGATTCGCCGCCTTTGCGAATCGTCGGCGGACTTTCGAGATTCAGATCCGCCTTCGGCTTGATGTGCCCATGACACGCGAGGCAATTCTTCCGCAATATAGGCTGGACTTCTTTTGCAAAATCAACCGGCCCATGCCCCGTCAATTCAGCGATCGGCGTGACCGTGCTTGATGCTTTTTTTTCGCCAGACCAAGCCGTTGCCGTGCAACCCAACAAGACAATAACAAACCATTTCAACGTTCTGATCGGCACTGTAGAACCTCTTTTAATGAACTACTTCACGGTGTTTTTCAAAACACGATTTGATGCTGATTTATACACCGTACACCTGCTTAAAAAAACGCCCCGGCAAAAACTAATTCGCCAGGGCGTTTCATCATCAGAAAGAGAAAAGAGTTTACGCGCTTTCCAGTCCCGCCAACTCTTTCGTGATCGCCTTGGCCAGCGGTTCGATCGTTTTGGAGCTGAAATCGAACTTGATCTTCGCAGCCTTGAACAATTCCGGAAGTGGGCGCGAACCACCCAGCGCCAACGCGTCGCGATAATTCTTCACCGCGCTCGCCACGTTCTTCTTCGAATTCAACCACATCTGCAATGCGCCAAGCTGCGCGATTCCGTATTCGATGTAATAGAAGGGCGATCCGAAGAGATGCCCCTGGCGATGCCACATGTACGCGCGCGCGTCTTCATAACTCGACCACTCTTCGATCCCGCCAAACCGCTTCTGCAGTTTGAGCCACTCGGCAGTGCGATCGTCGCGCGTGTGATCAGGATGCGTGTAAACCCAATGCTGAAATGCGTCGATCGTCGCGATCCATGGCATCAGATTGATGATACCTTCGAGATGCGTTCGGCGCGCGCGATCCGCATCCGCTTCGTTATAGAACTCGGTCAGATGCGGCGCGGCAAGTAACTCCATGCTCATCGATGCCACTTCGCAGAATTCAAGCGGCGCGGAACGATAGTACAGCAACGGCTCTTCGCGCGCGGCCAACGAATGGAACGCGTGTCCGGCTTCGTGCAGCATCGTTTCAACGTCGCGATGCAATCCGACAGCGTTCATAAAAATGAAAGGCAGGCGCGCTTCTTCAAGCGAGCACTGATAACCGCCCGGTGCTTTGCCTTTGCGGCTTTCGAGATCGAGCAGATTCTTACGGCGCAAAATATCGAAATCTTTCGCGAGGCTCGGATCAATCTTCTTGAAGATCTTAAAACATTTGTCGACCATCGCCTTGACATCAGAGAACGGTTTGAGCGGTTCGCGGCTCTTGACATCGACCGCCGCATCCCACGGGCGCAATACATCGACCCCGAGCAATTTCTTGCGCCGCCTTTGCAATTCGCGCGACAGTGGGACCATATGGTCTGCGACCGCTTTGTGATACGCGACACAATCAGCCGGTTCATAATCGAAACGATGTTTCGCTTTGAACGCGAAGTCGCGGTAATTTTTGAATCCGGCATTTTTGGCGATGCGCGTTCGGAGCTTCACCATTTCATCGAAAATATCTTCGAGCGCGTCGCGATCCTGGGATCGGCGCTTTGCAATTGCTTCCCACGCTTCCTGGCGAAGGCCACGATCCGTGCCTTCCAGATATCGCCCGGCCTGTTGCAGAGTCTGCTCTTTTCCCTGCACCTTGACCATCATCGATCCGGTGATTTTCTGATAGCGCTGGCTGAGTTTCGCGTCTTCGACCTGCAGGGGAATATTGATGTCGCGATAAAGTTTGATTTCCATTTCAACGCCGCGCGTGAAGACCAGCCAGCGTTTTTTCGGAAGCTTCTTGTGGATCGGAGTGGCGACAAAGAGTTCCTTGATTTTGTGCCAATACGGCTTGGCCTTCGGATCGATGTTTTCGACGAAATGCAGATACGCCTTTTCGACCGCTTTATCTTCGGTGTGACAGGTCATATCGATGTAACGCTTGGAACTCTCTTCGTCGATCGCGGCGCCCAGTTCGCCCCACGCGAGGACCCAGTCTTCAAATTCAGCGACGGTTTCAATGACCGAGCCTGCATCAACGATTTTTTGAAACAACGGTTCCACCTGCGCCCAATCGCCCAAGTCGATTTTGTTCGGAACAAAGGTCCTTTTCTGTGCGCGCGGAAGTTTGGCGAGTGCTTCAATGGCCACTTGATTTCTCCTGAGTGTTTGAACGAAAAATAGTTATCTAAAGAAACAATAAAGAACCGCGCTCTAACTCGTTATTCGTAATCTTTCCGGCTGATCGTCAAATGCCGCTTCCAGTGCGCGTCGTCCGTGTTTGGAAAGTCTTTGCGCTGATGCGCGCCGCGGGATTCCTCGCGCTTCAAGGCGCTGCGTAAAACGAGCTGGGCACAGGCTAGCATGTTCTGCAATTCCAATCCCGATACGGAATCGAACTCTTCGGCGTAGACGTACTTTTGCCAGAAGTCGAGCATCTGCAGCGCGCTCGACATCGTTTCGCCGTCGCGCAGAATTCCCGCTGATCGGCTGACGAGACTCCTGAGTGAATTCCGAACGTCCGTCAAATCCAGCGGCAAATTCTCTTTCGGCAAGACCGGCTTTAACGCTTTGTTCGGAAAGAGCGCCTGAGTTTCAGCAGCGAGCTTCAAAGCCTGAATCCCCGCTTCGTGTCCAAACACGAGTCCGTCCAAGAGTGAATTGGACGCAAGCCGATTCGCACCGTGAACGCCGACGCTCGTCACTTCGCCCGCCGCGAGCAACCGGCGAATATCGGTCCTCGCCAGCATGTCGGTGCGAATTCCGCCCATCATGTAATGACACGCCGGACGAATTGGAATGCGATCTTTCATCGGATTGATTTTGTACTGCGCGAGCGTTTTGACAAGATTTGGAAACCGAGTTTGAATCACATTGGGATCGAGATGCGCCATCGTCAGGAAGACATTCGTCGCACCCGTCTCAGCCATTTCGCGCGTGATTGATTTGGCGACGATGTCGCGCGGAGCGAGTTCTGCGCGTTCATCGTATTTCTTCATGAAGCGCTCGCCCTTCAAGTTCA
>JANXLS010001004.1 GCA_025355035.1 Planctomycetota bacterium
CATTGTATATACCAACTAAACCGCCCATGCCGGCATCGGTACTTGTCGAATAACCCAGGAGAAAGAGTTTCTTCTTGTCCGGGCTGAGCGCCAGGCTGTAACCGTCATCCTCGGCGGTGCCACCGAATTGCACCACACCCGATCCTGCGGGAGAACCGAAGGTGGACAATGCTTTGCCATCCGACGTATTCAATGCCAGCACGAACGCGTCGCCGCCGCTCGGCACCGTGTTGCCGGTGACTCGGGTGACACTGAAGGGCGTGCCCGCACCGCCGAGGAGGAAATCCTTACTGCCGAGTTTGCCTGAGACATAAACGGTGGTGCCGGCCACGATCAGCGAATACGCTTCGTCCGTCCCGCCGCCGCCAAAGGTCTGCACGCCGCCGTTGCCAAAGGCCGTAACCGCCGCGCCCGTGGCGGCATTGAACGCGGCAACATAGCCGTCGTCCAGGCCATTAAGCGTTTGCCGGATAGTTCCTGGGCCGCCGATCCCGGCGTTGCTGCTGGCGAAATTGCCAGCCATGTAGACGATGTCGCCAAGGGTGTTGACCGCGACAGCGGTGCCGAAGTCGTCGCCCGGTTGAAACGCAAGCCCGGCATTGATGGGATCGCCCGTGCTACCGCGAACTTCTGAATGCCAGTGGGCGCCGCGCCTGTGCCAACGAGGCCGAAGGCCGTGTCCGCCAAACCGGTGCTCGCGCTGAGTTTGATGAGGTAGGCATCGGCGCCGCCGGACGTGGAGACCTTCGCTCCTGTCCCTCCAATTTGTGCATCGGTGCTCGCAAAGTTACCAGTCACGAACAAGGATGTGCCCGCCGGGTTGATGGCGATGCCGTAGGTGTCTTCAAACCCTGTGCCGCCGAATTTCTGAATGCCGCTTGAACCCAATCCAAATGTCGTCACCGCCGCGCCGGTCGCGGCATTGAGCGCAAAGACCATGCAGTCCTGACTGCCCATCGATTGGACCGCAGTGCCCGCGCCGTTGAATTGAATCTGCGTGGTGAACCCGCCGCAGACGTACAGCGTGC
>JANXLS010001067.1 GCA_025355035.1 Planctomycetota bacterium
GATTGGCTCCACGCCGCTCGCCGTCACGTTTCCTATCCGGCGAAGAACATCCCGACCGCTTCCGGCAAGACTGAACAGTACGCATCCTTCAGCCGTTCACTTGGCAATTCCGCCGGTGACAAATCATCGAGCGACCGCTTCAGTCTGGATATTGCCGATACCTCCGGCCGCATCAACGTCAACGCCGGCGACAACCTCGGCGTCCTCCTCGACAACTTGTGCCGCGTCATCGGACCGCCGCTGGTCGCCGCCAATCTCGACGCCCTCCAGCCGCGCCGCTGGGCGTTGGAAGGCGCACCGAAGAATTTCTATGACAACTCGTATAACAAAGACGACAACGACGCGCACTTGGACCTGTACTCGCGCTTGGATTCAAGCAAGCACCAGCTCGCCGGTCCCGATGGCAGCGCTCTTTATGGCGACGGATACGCCATTGCCGCCTTCCGCGGACGCAACGGCAAGTTTGCTCGACTCGAAGACGTGCGCCTCGCTGTTTCAACGGTGTTCCATCCCAACCATCCGGAATTGGAAGAACTTGAACGCAGCGTGAAGTTCAATGCCCTGCGCGAATTCATCACCATCGACTCCTGGGTCGATACGACCACGGTCTGCGTCGGCAAGTTTGAATTCGCCGAGAGCTACCGCTGCATCGATCGCGACAAGAGCTGGATCGCGTCCGTCGATATCGATACCGGCAAAAACAAGGAAGACGGCCTGAACGAACGCGGCAGTCTCGTTGGTTGTTACCTCTCGATCATCAACGGTCACGGGGCCGGGCAATTACGCCGCATCAAGAAAAATGGCATCGATTGGCTGGAAACCGACGAGCCATTCGCGATTCCGCCGGGACCCACCAGTTCCTACATGATCATCAGCCGCGAAGATTGTAAACTGGACAATTCCGACTCCAAGAAAGTGTATCCGGATATCGATCTAAAAGGCAACATTACGCTAACCGCAGACGGTCATTTGACCGACGATCAGAATATCGATTACAAACACCGCCCGTTGTGCATTCATCGCGCGCCGATCAACATCAACACTGCCTCCGATAAGGTGTTGATCGCCATGTTCATGGGCATCAACGTCCAGCACGGGACGCCACTGGCCATCGGAACCGACGCCGATGAACGAAAAATCACCGATCGCAAGAACCCATCAACGTCTTGGATTCAGGAAGACACTTTGAAGCTGTTCTCCTCGTTGCCCACACAAACCGGTTTGAAACGCATCCCTCAAAATTCCGGCAAGCCCATGTTGAATTGCAGAGATCCATGGACCGATAGTGCCAACTTCGGCTACATCAACAATTACGGCTCGCTGACGCCTCCCAACTTTCTTGCCGGTGGCGGAACCTGCAACGAAGCGCATCAACTCGCCTATCGTGTCATCATGGCCCGACAGCCCCAACAGGATCCCGTCACAGGATTGCCAAAAAAGAACGATTTCGACCCGAACGTCAAATCGTTCAAAGCGCCGCGCGGACCCTTCAAGAGCTGGGACGATTTCTTCTTCCGCGTCGTACAGCCGTGGGACGATGATCGTATCAACTACGGCCCGACCGACGCGCTTGGCAATCCCGTGCGCATTTCCCTCGCGCCGATGATCATGGCTCATTTCAATTCGAACACCGACATTTTGAAATTCAATCCCAACATCGAATGGATCGACCGCTGGGGCCGCAATTTCACGAGCATGGAACCGGTCATCACCGGCAAAGGCTTCAACGGCACCGGCCCAATGATGCCCGGGAATAGCCTGCCTGAAATCGTCACGGGATTGTCCGCCGGACCCATTCCGGCCGGTTCTGCCGACAAACCCGATCCTGAAGTCCTGGCCAAAGGTCACGGAGCCGTGAGCAATGCATCACCCATTGAAGATCACAAATTCTATTACATTCGTAATGTGCGCTACAAGTTCGACGAAATGATCGACAAGTCTGACATGAATCGCTCCACGACCGAATTCACCATGGACGCCGGTGGCATGTACGAAATCCATTCCGTCGGCCAAGTCGTCCTCGGCGGTGAAGTCCGCTCCGAACGCAAGCTCGAAGCCTTGGTGCAAGTCTACGACGTGTGGCGAGAATCAACCCAGCGGCAGTTCGTCGAAGGAACCTTCTCGACCGCCAACCGCAAGAACCTCAACGGTGCCAACAAATCCGGCTTGACCGACGCTGGAAAAATCACACGCGACGCAACGAATGGTTTCAACGGCAAACTGGAATACAAATCGTTGGACACGCTGCCGGAACCGCTCGTGCCGCTGAAGTACCGTTTCCAAAACCCCAATCCGTATGGCGGAGCGATGGTCGAGTATGTCGACAACGACCCCCGAGACGCCGTGGGGAACACACGCCAACCCTGGAGCAGTATCGGTGGCGGCGACAAGTACACCATCCCCGACGTGATCGCCAACAAGATTCTCCCTGCGGGCTTCGATGGGCAACTGGTGCTGGCGTCCAATACGTTGGTTTTCGATCCGGGAAATGACAACTCCGGCCCCTCGTATGACGGCATTCCGACCAAGAAGCGAGCCGGTGGCGATGGCAGTGCCAGTGCTCCGGGAAATCACGACGACACATTTCTGGCCAGCTTTAACGGCGACTTGGATACCGACACCTGCCTCGGCAATGGTCGCGAACAGGCCAAAACACCGCAGAACTGCCAGTATCGAGTCTGCGATACCATCAGTCTTCTGGGGCTGTTGAACGATCACGAAATCGACTTGGACAGTGATTCCGTCGAAGACATCAACGTCGTCGGTGGCAATCCCAAAATGACAACGCTGGTTTCAAACGGCAATGGAACGGCAACGCTCAAGACCGTAACCGCGTCAAAAATCAACCCGATCTTCCTGTTGAATTTCAGCGCCGGCAATTCGTCCGCTTCTTTGAACGCCTTCCCAAAGAACCCTCAGGCGATGCGCTACGAATACTGCATGAGCTGCCGCGTCGGGGATTTGCGTCCCGACGGCGTGTATCTCGGGGCCCTCGGTGTTTCATGTAAAGACGCGACTCTGAAATACGCCATTGGCCAGGGACAGGTTGGCAACAACGATTCCAAGGTCGCTGCAGTGGGTCACGGTCTGTTGATTCAGATGAACACAGGCAATTATGTGCCGCCCACGAATCAGCACGTCGGAAATATCTCCCGTGGCGGCGGCGCGTCGCAGGCAAACGCCGGCGGATCTGGCATGGAATGCAAGTGGATCCTGCCGTTCGTCGGAGGCGGAGCCAACAGCGGATTTAACTATCTCCCGGGGCACAACAACGGTTGCACCGTCTCCATGTGGGTGAAATCAACATGGGACATCATGGACAATCAGGAACATGAATTCTTCAACGGTAGTTCCAATGGCAGCGGTTCTGGCGCGCGGTGTGCCAAACTCTGCAAACAGGGTTTCGTTCGTCGCGTCGTCGATCCCTCGACCAACGATCCGAAGAATCCATTCTGGGACGGTGCAGAATTCTATAACAGCACGTTTTGGACCGGGCTCGAAGACTATTACGACAACGGCGCATTCGTCGGTCTACACGGAGGTCAGGCCAATCTCCCGGCCGCAAACCTGTCAACTAAGGCCAAGAATCAATCCGCTGAAACGCCCAGTTATTATGTTCAGCCTTTCCGCTGGGCGTACCTTGGCGAAGTCCACAAAATGGGCAAGACAGTGCCCAAGAGCGGCGACATGAAAGGCGTGACCGAAAAGCAAGGTGGACACGGTCTGGTGTCTCTCGGTATCGTTTATGGCCCTGCGGTACAAGGCGAATATTACGATGATTTCTACGTCTGGGAAAGCTTTGACGGCGCATCAGGCGGTGGCAGCGGCCAGAAGTTCGTGGGTATGGACTTCATCGAAACGTTCGGCTTCTGGGAGAAAAACCTCGGTTACTCCACGGACGGAACGACGCCAGGCGACAACGGAAAGGCCCAATTGGCGGTCGATTCAGTTGCCCGAAACATTCTCCGTCCCTTCATCAGCACGGCCCGTTTCCCGGAAGGGAAGAAATTTAGAACGGACAACATGAGTGTCATCAGCACCATGTACCCTTATCTTTACGGCGTCACGCTCAACCCATACACGTCGAATCAAGATGGCAAGCAGCCCTATGGTGTACCACCGCCAACCGCTTTGGTCGGTGTAAACGGTGTCTTTAACGGAGTGGTCGATATCGGTATCTCCGGGCCGGCGATGGCAAATGGCATCGTTTGGCTGGGTTCCGAAAAGGTTGGCACAGATCCTAAGCAGATTCGCGGTTGGATGAAGAATGTAAACAAGGCCAACACGGACCTCGATTGCCAGCCGGCAGCCTATCGATGGGCACAATCCAATAACAAGGAACGTTCGCTCGAAGCCTGTTTCTCGATCAACAACACGAATCAGGGCTTCGCGCCGTTCTATGTTCCGCCGCCGCCGCCGCCACCACCCCCGCGCCCAGTCGGTCCGCCATACCCCTACTACCCGCCGGGCCCGGGTGTTCCGCGTCCGCCGCCGCCGCCGCCGCCGATTCCGCGCCCGGGTCGACCCCGTTCCGTTCCGGGTGGTGCACACAAAAAGGCCGAGGATGACCCTATTCCCGAACCTTCGACAACAGTAGATGAAGTGGGAGCCATCGATGCACCGCCTTTGTCCTGCATCAACGAAGAAAAGGACAAGGCCAACTTCACGGTGATCGGAAACGGCGCAACCACTCCGCCCCTGAATGTGGACGGCGGAGTCAAAGGCGCACCCGTTCCTGCTCCAGCTCCCGTCGCTGCACCTCAACCCGTTCCCGACGGTGGCACGACTGGGCGCGGTACGACCTTTACGCACATTTACAAGCTGCAGCCGTGCGATACGACAATGTGTGTCATTGATGAATTGCGAATCTCGAAGAAGGCTTGGAGCACCCTCGAAATTCAGGACGAAATGACGTTGAGCCGTTATTACCTCCCGAAGGACACGTCCAGGGGTTCCACGCATTTGCCGAGGTTCGTTTCGCAGTCCTTGATCCAGTCGCTCGAAGGCACCACTGTCAAGAGCGATGATAAAGTTGCGATCGCCCGGGTCAGTTGGAACGTCTTCACACCGCGTTTCATGCACGAATACAAAGTGCCCGATCAGTACCAGCGCAATGAAGTCGTGCACGGCGTCAAAACGAAGACGTTCTTCCGAGGTCCCTTTGACTACTCGCAGTACAATTGGGACATCAACGCCGACGCCGGTAACGGTTGGAAGCACGCCAGCGTCAATCCGCGCAACCCGTACCTCTGTGTCGATCGTGTGCCGCCAGCATTCGGTACGCAGTCGCCTTGGAGCCGGGGCGTCACAGTGGATTTGATCGAGCTCCCCGTCAGCTCGTCGGCCAGCTCCGCTCAACAAGGTTTTACGATACAGGCAATTCAGGGTTACGTGATGGATCGCATCACCAACGTTCCCGCCAAGGTCACGACGTTCGCCGATCCGGAAGCGGAAAATTGCTACATCAATCCGGGCAATCCGGGGCAGCGGCGATTGGTCAAAGCCGGCGAATTGCACTACCGCGTCACATTCGAGTACCCGGTGGATCAAAAACGTATTGATCCGAAAGCGAAACTCGATACGGTGGATCCGAACACGCAGTATTTACTCGATACGCCCGTTTTCGACGACATCTCGATCGTCTACATTCAAGCGCCGAAGATTCTGTACTTTAAGGAGGCAGTCGAATGATTTTGAATCCAAACACAATCGGAGCGCTTGAACCCAGGCGCTCCACGTTGTTCGGCGCAGTTGCTGTGCTCGCTCTTTTGGCGATCTGTCTCGTCGGTTCGGTACGCGCCGAAGACGCTGCCCCCAAAACCGATCCCGCGCCAGCCGCTGATGGCGATAAGCCGGAGACAGCACCGCCAGCCGGCAAACCCGGGCGAGAAATGCCCAATCCAACGGTCGTCGTCACGATGTCCGGCAAGTTGGAAAAATTGACCAAGGCTGAAGTCGATAAACTGGGCGACCCGTCAATTCTCGCGAAGTTCGTCGTCGGTAAAGACGAAAATCTCTACGTCAAAGCATTCAACGACGGCATCAAAGCAGAGGTTCTCGAAAACATCGACACGGATTGTACGATGAAGGGCAAGATCCTTGGCGAGGGTCAATTCTTTGTCGTCCGCGACATCGTCCGAGCCGGTCCCGAAAATGCCTACACGTGACGAAAAGGCGGGTTGTTCTAAACAGTCTCTCACTTACTGCATTCAGATGAAAAAGCCGCTATAATCAGCGGCTTTTTCGTTTCAACGTCGATCGCTCATGACCGCTTCGCGCAGCGCCTGAACATTCAGATTCTTTCCTGGGCAGGCCGTCGTCCCGCCCTGCCGAATCTGGCAATGCCCGACGATGTTCGAGGGCTGGATTCCGTACTTCGCGCTCAATCGTTTCACCAGATCGACGAGCGCTCGCCATTGCGCCGGCGTCGGTTCCTGTGCGTCGAAATTCCCCACCAAACAAATGCCGATACCAAATTCGTTGTGCTCCGCCGAATGCGCGTGCGCGCCCGTTTGCTGCCCGTACCAGCGCGGCCCCGGCGCGATCTTCCCATCGCCCTGCCCCTTGCCGTTGCCGATTACAAAATGATACCCCAGACTTTGCCACCCGCGAACTTCGCGATGGTACGCGTCAAAACTCTGCGCGCTCCCGCTCGTCCCAGCGGAGTGATGCACGACAATATATCTCCAGCGCCGCGGCGCAGCCTTCGGGTCCGTTGCGGTCGATTCCTCTTCAAACTCCGGCAATTCAGGAGCTGCCGACGACGGAAAAAGGTTGCCCAACGAAAGCTCGCGCCGTCCATTCTTGTAAGGAAAAAGCCACATCGCAGAGACGACAACTGCGGCAAGAAGCAGCATCCCCAAGGCAATTGCAAGGGGCTTGCGAAAACGCTTTGGAATTTTTTTCCAGGAGATTTTCGACCGGCCACGCCGGGCTTTGAACGCATGTCGAAACGTTTCGCGCCGCCGCGATTCGATCGGCGTCCCAGCCGCGTCCGTGAGTGTTTCAAAGGGGTCCGGATTGGTGTAAAAGAAGTCCGTTAGCCAGTTCATGCAGCCCCTTGACGTGGTCGGCGACGCGGTCGGCGAGGGCTTCGAAAAGACTCGCGATTGTCCTGTTTATCGGCAAAAGGAACGAGAGCCTTGCGAAGATTCTGGTAAATTAAGCGCATGAAGAAAGATGAGAAAACGGTTGAGAAAAAACCGTACAAGAAAGTCATCGCCAACAACCCGCGTGCCCGCTTCGACTACATCATCGAGGACACGTTCGAAGCCGGCATCGTCCTCGCCGGCAGCGAAGTCAAGAGCCTGCGCACGCGCAACCTCAGCTTCGCCGACTGCTACGCCCGTGTCTACGATGATGAATGCTGGCTCATCGGCCTGCAAATCAGCACCTACGACAAAACCCACGTCCAGGTCCCCGAACCCGTGCGCCAGCGCAAACTCCTGCTTTCGCGCCGCGAAATCGACAAACTCCGCGGCCGCTCCGAAAAATCCGGCATGACCGTCGTCCCTCTGCAAATGTATTTCAGCGGCCCGTGGGTCAAAGTCCTGTTGGGATTGGGCAAAGGCAAATCCTTCGCCGATCGCCGATCGTCTTTGAAAGACAAAGAAGTCCGCCGCGACATCGATCGCACCCTCCGCTCCAAGCGCGCCAAGTAGAGTCCCCTCCGTTCGGCTCCTTCGCGCCAATGGGCAAGGTTGCTCCCAAAAAGCTCATCGGATTTCCGTTCCAATTCCCCGCATTGCCGGTATCATTTTCCCGAAATTACCGATAATCCTTTGAAGCGAAGGTACGTCGGTTCGTCTGATAACCGGCTCCTTTTACATGTTCGATTTGACCCGGCGCAAGGTGCTCGCAACTTGAACGGTTTAGTTTATTCGATTGACGACGATGCGGATAACACGCCCGTCTACTGGATGGGCATCGCCGTGGGCGCGCTGTTGCTCCACGGACTGTTCTTTTTCTTCATGCCATTGAATATCACGTTCCCGTCCGCCGTCGAAGAACCCGTCACCGTCACGCTCGACGATTCCCTGCTGAACATGCTTGAAGATTCCGCGGCAGCGACCGCAATCAAAACCGAATCGCAACCCGCCAAAACCGAATTCGCGACAGTGAAACCCAATCTCGTCCCAGCACCGCTCGTGCCCGACGACTCCCTCGCCGCCATCGTCGAACCGCCACCCGCTCTTCCCAAAAAAGATGCCGCGGCACCCCAACCCAATCAGCCCGCGCCACCCGTCGCCAAGCAGGATCCGGCCAAAGACGGTACGACCGACAATCGCCCATTGAACGAAAAAGATTTGGTCCCGTTAAAGCCCAATTCCCAATCCGCATTCGACGAAAACAAGAACGTCTCCAAGACCGCATCGCGCGAAGCGTACCTCTCCGACCGCAACAGCACCGCCGCCGATCGGGGCCCAAAAAATTTACCCCAGGGCGATCCTTACATTGATAAAGGCGACACCAACCTCATTAAATACCTCGGCAAACGCGGCGAAGGCAACCGGCCCGCAGTCGCCTCCGACGTCAACAGCGGTTCCGTGAAAAAAGAAGGCTCCGAAGAATCCGGCGACGGCGGAGGCAAGCAATCCAGGGACTTTTCAAAGAGCACTCGCACCGCCGAAACCGTCTTGCTCACGCCCAAAGAATCCGCATTGAAACCCGAACCGGATCTCGAAAAGAAAATTCAACCCGCCAAAATCCAACAGCTCGAAAAGCCCGCTGAAGTCGCGATGATACCGAAGCCCGCGTCGATCGCCGTTCCGCCCGACATTCGTGTTCCAATCAAAGCCAAGCCACCGGAACCCGAACTTATCGTCTCCGACCACGGCACCGTCACTCCGCCCAAACGAGTCAAGGAAATCGTTCCCGACACCACCGTTCAATTGCCCACAAATTTCGAAGTCCAACCGCCCACACGCCCCAGACCCGCGCCGCAGATTCGTCGCA
The DNA here is from genome assembly GCA_025355035.1 of Planctomycetota bacterium. Lineage (GTDB taxonomy): Bacteria > Planctomycetota > SZUA-567 > H5-PLA8 > H5-PLA8 > JANXLS01. The sequence continues at coordinate 8,956 of JANXLS010001067.1, forward strand.
CAGAAAGTGCACCGGAAACGCCGCGCGCTCAAAACGATCCATCGGTTCTACAACCCACGTCCATCGAAAAAGCCATCGACGCCCAAGCCGAATTGGACCGCTTCGAAGCCCAACTCAACGGTGTCAACACCTCCGCCTCCGCAACCGGCGGTTTGGGCACCGGAGCGAAATTGCGCAAAGGCCAGAAAGGCCACGAGGGCAACGGCACCCTGCGACCCGGCGACGAAAACGCCGTCAGCGACGTCACGTCCATCAACCTCGAATCCAGCGCATCCGAATTGGGCGACCCGCGTTTTGCGAAAAAATTCGACGCCAAAACCGCCTACATCAAAACCTTCGCCCGCCGCATCGACGGCAAATGGAAAGCCGACATCCAAGCCCATCTCCGCGTCCGCCTCGTGCCGGGAACAGTCTCCATTCGCATCGTCATCCGCAAAGACGGCGTCCTGCTGGAAGCCTCCGAAGCTTACCGCGACCGCGGCGTCCCCGACGATTACGTCGCCACCGCCCGTCGCGCCGTCAAAGAAGCCGCCAACCCCACCGCCGACCCATTCCCGCCGGCTTTGGAAGATCGCGAATCCATCGAGTACACCTTCAATTTCCTGTACCAATAGATCCGCTCGAAGCGAAATGCAATTCTGCCGCAAGCACTCTTGTTTTCCGGTGTATCAATCCCTAGTGTGGTGGATCACTCTGGATGATGATTTGACGCCGGGTATTTTAAACGTGATCGAGGCGTCTGGCGACGGAGCATGTTTGTATTACCTGTGACGGAGCCAGCAACGAAGAGCACGTTCAAAAGACCCAAGACAAATCGTCATACAGAGTGATTCATCACACTAGCAACACATCAGAATAGTGCACCCAGCCGGAGCGCCACCATGCCCACATTCAATCCCGCGCGCAGACATTTCCTCCGCACCAGCTCCGTGCTCCTCGCATTGCCCTGGCTCGAAAGCCTTGCTCGCGCGGACGAAAAAGCGCCGCCCAAGCGCATGGTCAACATCTGCACCGGCTTCGGTCTGTTCGGCCCGTCCTTCTTCCCCGCCACCGCCGGGCGCGACTATCAGCCCAGCGAATACCTCCAGGTGCTCAACGATCTAAGCGACCAATTCACCGTCTTCTCCGGCATCTCCCATCCCGAAATCGGCGGCGATCACGCGTCCGAATCCTGCTTCCTCACCAGCGCCAAACACCCCACGCAAGGCGGATTTCGCAACTCTGTCTCACTTGATTTCATCGCCGCCAAACACGTCGGTAGTGCCACGCGCTTTCCGTTGCTCTCGCTCTCGACGCAAGACGCCAGCCCCCTGACGCACACGCCCAGCGGCGCGAACGTTCCGGCTCTCAGCAAGCCCTCGGACATCTTTTCGCGCCTCTTCCTCGCCGGTCAAAAGAACGACGTCGATCGCGAAATGGCACGGCTGAAACGCGGCCAGAGTGTCCTCGACAAAATGAGCGAGCGCTTCTCCACGCTAAACAAAACGCTCAGCCACAACGATCAGATTCAAATCGCCGATTACACCGAAGCCGTCCGCGACATGGAGAAGCAATTGCAAGCCGACGAAGCCTGGGTGACGAAGCCCAAGCCCATCGTCACCGAACCGATTCCGTCCGACGCCGTGGATCGGAGCGACGTGATCGGTCGCGCGAAAATCCTTTTCAATCTCACGCGCCTCGCGCTGCAAACCGATTCCACGCGCGTCGTCTCGATCTTCATTCGTGGCATGGACCTCAAGCCGCCGATCGAAGGTGTCTCCGAAGACCACCACGGACTCTCGCATCACGGTCGCAACCCAGCGAAAATCGAACAGCTCAAAATCATCGAGAAACTCGAGATGGCCGCCTTCCGCGATTTCCTCCTAGCGCTCCGCAACACGAAGGAAGCCGGCGGATCGCTCCTCGATCAGACACAAGTTCTCATCGGCAGCAATCTCGGCGACGCCAGCGGCCACGGCACCAGCAACCTCCCGATCCTGCTCGCGGGCGGCGGCTACAAACACGGCCAGCACATCGCCGGCGACACCAAAAACAACACGCCGCTCGGAAAATTGTTCGTCAACATGCTGCACCGTTTCGGCGTCGAAACAGACTCCTTCGGCTCCGGTTCCGGCACCATCACCGGGTTGATCTAACAGAGTGTCGACCCACGAGAACTGCGCGCGTCAGCAAGCGGTCCATTCGCTCAAAACTTTCGTCGAGGTCATCCATGTCGCCAACGCGTCTTTCGTTCGCCCTGTTTTCAATAGCTCTGTTCGCGCAATGCTCGGCCCAAGACGCCGCCGCCGCGTTTCAATCGCACGTCATGCCGACGCTCGCATCCACCTGCGTCAAATGCCACGGCCCAGAAAAACAAAAAGCGAAGATCAACCTGTCCGGTCCTCGCACCCTCGACCAACTCAGCGCCGAACAGCACCTCTGGTTCCGCGTCCTCGATCAAATCGAATCCGGTAACATGCCCCCGGACGACGCCGATCTGCTCCCCGCCGACAAACGCCAGGCCATCGCCGCATGGATTCGC